>CALGTP010000872.1 GCA_937902105.1 uncultured Actinomycetes bacterium | reverse complement strand
CACACGTGTCTTAAAATCATTATGGGTGGTATATGTTCGGCAGTTGGGTGTCCAATGTAATGTAAAGCAAAGACACATTGTCCCAAACCTTGGTTTTATAAGCAGCCATGGAAAGTTTGTCAGGAAGCCTGTCCGAACCACCGCCAGCGCCATTCGAAGATATGCAGCGCAAGCGTCAGCGCATAGGATGTATGTCTGAGCCACCGCCTGCGCCTTTCCAAGAGAAGCAGCGCGAGCATCCGCGTGTGGGGAATCCAGATAGTGCTATCAGGCCGATGATGCATGCTTCAGAAGTCGATTCTGGTGGCCGGCAGTCTGCCCAGCTCGTGCTTCGCTTCAAAAAAGGACAGACTTGTGC
Source organism: uncultured Actinomycetes bacterium (assembly GCA_937902105.1). Classification (GTDB taxonomy): domain Bacteria; phylum Actinomycetota; class Acidimicrobiia; order Acidimicrobiales; family Ilumatobacteraceae; genus Casp-actino8. The sequence goes on along the minus strand of CALGTP010000872.1, from coordinate 3,918 downwards.
TGCCGATGGGTGTCCGCATGATGGGCGAAATCACGTGCATATCCAAGTGCCTTGTCAACGCCCAAGCGCAACTGATCACACTGGGCATAGTTGTGGCTTCAGTGTGGCGACCCATTCAGCCAGTCACCTTTCCGATGGCGTCCTGTCGGGCTGGATCGATCAGGCTGGCAACGCAGATCGATTCGCCGCCAAACATTTCAAGTGGCAACTTCCCAATGAAGTCCGTGACTCTCAATTCTTACACTTCTCTGCGAAGGAAAGGTGCTGTGAAGCGTGCCCCTTCTATGGAAAGAACCACTCCCATTGCTTGGCTTGCAAATGTCGGGAACCAGACTGCACATCTCATTCGTTCCACGGCTGTGGCTTTGCGCACCAGGCCATTCGTTTGAAGCCGTTGCCTGATGGTGTTCTTGCAGGTTGGGTGGATGACAAACGAGGCTGTGAGCGGCATTTCGCTCAGGCACATGACCGATCTCGCCGAGTCCCTCTGTCCAGCAGCGCGGGGAAAAGTGTCGAGAGTTGGATGGCATCGAAAAACGAACATCTCGCTTTCAAAAGCACCTGCGATGAGACAGTTTCAGAACCATCTCTGGCAGGATCTGCAGCTGCTCCGCCTGTGAAGGGGCAACAAGTGTGGCTTAAACAACCGACTAGAATAAATGCAAAGATGCTTCCAAGGTGGTTGGCCATTGCTACTGGCAAAAGCAAGCTCGCGGACGGGGTGCTGCATGCAGAAGTTGAGGTGCCGGCACTTGAAGGCTTGTTTTGGCGACCATGTTCGAGCTTGTGCCATGGAGCTAGTGCCTTGCTGACCACTTTGGGGAGAGCGTGTGAGAACGAGGCTTTGCAAGCCAGTCTGTCTCACGGTATTCGTTCTGGTGCCCACTTGGATTTGCTGTCTGCCTTGCGGGGCGCCCATGGGCACTGTGTGCTGGCTAAGGAAATCTCATCTGGGCATGAAGCTTTGCAGTCTGTGCCAGCAGGAGCAGATGTTGCTTTTTATATGCATGACTGGGACAAGACTGCAGGCAGTGTGCCATGTCGTGGGCGAGTACTACAGCGGGTGGGCCTTTTTTGTTTATTTCAGGGATTATGTTAAGGTTGAATCGGTTGAATTGCAATGAACACAAATATCAATTGCATTTAACCAGAAAGGGTTCCACACGTGTTTATGAACAAGCCAGCGCAGTAAGCACGCGCGCACGCCAGGATGACAGCGCTGAGCCGCCGCTTCTTCAGGTGGTGTTGCTCGCCGAGACGGACGCCCGCGACGGTTCCTTGGCTATGACAAGATACATGTGGCTCTGCGAGACAGATGTTGTGGTGGCCGGCGTCTTCTTCAGGGAAGGACCAGTGAAAGGGACGTTCGGGCGATTCAGGAATGAAGAAGTCCGTTTCTTAGGGGAGCCGCTGGGGGCATTCACCTTCGAGGCGCAATGTGCCATGCTGCGCACGGCTGCGGCCAATCGTGAAGACCTCACCTTGTCGGACCCGGGGATGCTGGCCATGTTTTTGCAGTTGGGCATTGTGCGAGAACTGTTCCCCGCGCATTGCCAGGCGTGCAGCTCGGCGACTGTGAAGCCAACACAGTCTTTCAGGGATGAGTATGGCCTGATATCTGTCCTTTGTCGTGATCGAACCATGTTGTTCAGGCGTGGTCGTGGAGAATGCGAGCAGTGTGGCAAAAGAGTGGACTTGAGAATTGATGACGTCCTCGCGGCAGTTCCCTTGGCCGTATCTCTTGCCAAGAGAGGGAATGAGGACAAACTGTTAAAGGAACCTGGGAAGCAGACCAGCGGTGGTCGGTGGCCTAAGCTGGTCACAGAAGACTACGCTGAAGATTGCTTAGACAGTTTCAAAGACCACCTTTGCTTGCAAACAGTTAGGCGAGGTCTCATGAGGCAGCAGAAGACGGTGGTTCGAACCTTGGCACGCCAGCTGTCTGCAAAATGGCCAAAGCACCATTTCAAGTTCGGGGACTTTGCTTGGCTGTTGGCCCTTGTCCCAAGCACAGACTGGATTCGGGATGTAGTCATGCAAACCCACCAGCAGAAAGCAGAACCAGTGGTGCGGAACCTGGAACGGATCTCGGCAGTTCATGATGGACAAGTGCTTCGTGTGGACGGTAACTTCAAGCTCACTAGGCACGTCAAACGTTGTGTCAGGAAAACTATTATAAAACGGGCAAGTGGCAAGACGCCTGCCCAGGCGGTGAAGAAGTGGGGGCCGAGACGTTTTGTGCAAGCCGGCAAAGTGATCGTGAACGCTACGGGAACGACCGGTTTCATGCTCAGGCGTAACCGTCTAGCGAATAAAGAAGATTCCAATTCCATTCGGGCCGTCATCCGGGATGTTTGTCAAGACCGGAAATTCTACTCCGATTCGGCGAAGGTCCTTGGTGAAGCTTTGCATAACGATGGATTGCCTGTGTGCGTCGCCATCGATGCAGACCAGGCGTACAAAAGAGGTATCCGCCAGGAACTGTCCCAATTGTTTCCGGCACAGACAGTTCCTCTCGCCGATGCTGGCGGTGGCTTAACACCGCAAGACTGTGCTGTAATTGATGGCATGCTACGCACTATACCAGAATCAAAGTGCGTTATTATAGGGGATGCGAAGCATGTGTCCCTGGGGGTGCAAAAGCACGCCAAGGTCAGGTTCAAAGACTGCGCACCTTTCAAATACGACATCAACGAAGCTGTAATGAGGTGGACGAAGCCAGTTGCAACCGAGGTGGGCGTGTGCATTGATACCCCGCTTGGTTACGAGTGGCCACAAGCAAATCTTCACGCAGAGGAGAAACAGTTTATGCAGGCGCTCGTGGCGAATGCAAAAGATTTGCCGCGCGCTAGCGTGCAGACCAGAAGCCGTGTTAAAGCATTCTTGTCGCAGCCGTGGGCGCAAGAGCATCCGGCATGGCTGGATATGTGCATGTCGGTGTCACCTCCAAGACGTACTTTGCAACGTTTAGCAGCCAGGCTACACACAGGTCTGCATTGCACGATGGAGGGGCATGGCTGGTCGCACCAAGCGCAGTTCATCAAAGAGGCGGGGCATGCTGATTTATATGTTGGTGCTTGTTCACATAGGATTTCATATGGAAAGTAAACTAGGATCGCACAGGAATGCCTTAATCTAGGCCCTTGCCTCAGGTTGAACATATTCGGAGATGGTATGCCAAGCCCGTCTGGGCAAGAGCAAGTTCCTTGGCACGGGGTGACGCTGAAGAGAGCCCGGTGAGTGACGAGTCGGTCGCCTGTGTTTTGACAGCAGACGTGCTTGCGGCGCTGAACCGTGTTGTGTCTCCGGCCACGCTGCGATCCTTGGAGCTGTGGTCTACAGTGGCAGAAGCCGCGCGTCGGAAGGGCATCCTGAGTTACTCGGGAACAGTCCCCACAGAATCTCTTTGGGCGCACTTGCGCAACGTGCTTGGTCTTCGAACGCAGACCATCGTGCGAGAGGACCTCTGGGAGGCCATGAGTTCTTTTGTTTTTCAACGTTTCATATTTCAGCGAGCGAGCAAAGGCACCTTGCCGCAGTTGGCGCGGAAGGACCCGTTAATCGCAGAAGCTTTTTTGCATCTGCAGGGCGTGTTCCGATAATTCGTGGTGCTAATGTGAAGGCCGTAGGCTTTCTAGCATTTCAATTCATTGCAGGCGAAGCGCTTGGCTTCCAACAAGAAATTCAGGGTGCGTCGTAGAACACACCTCATGGTTAGTGATGCAAATTTGAAGGATGTAGACCTTCTGGCGTTTCAGTTCGTTGCAGGCGAGGCACTCGGATTCAAATACAATCATCGCAGAGACAGCTATGGTGACTGTTGCTAGCTGTAGTTGTTGGTTACGAGATGTGGGCTGTAGTTGTTGGTTACGAGATGTGGGCTAGCAGCCCCAATTGCCGCTTTTCCTGTGTCTGCTA
>CALGTP010000871.1 GCA_937902105.1 uncultured Actinomycetes bacterium | reverse complement strand
GACGCAAGCTTAGGAGCGCTTCATTCCGTCCCATGCTAGAGAGTACCAGATGCCTACTCAAGAATGGCTTCATGGAACTGCTGCTGGAATGATGGGTGCTAGAGATCAGCAGAACCAGAATGAGAATGCTGCGCCCATTGCTCCTAGAATGGCTGCTCGTGGAAGAGTGCGAGTGCCCACTAATACGACAAGCTTCTGTGCCCGACTTCTCCTACGTACTCACGGCCAGATACTTGTTGAAAGCTTCCTCGACCCAACTCTTCCTGCTGCCGACTGGATGCTCAGAGTGATCTAAAAGGACAAAGAGTTGGCTCAGACTGCACATCCTCTCGTGTTCCGCCTTGATGCCCAGAACGGTGTGAGACCAGTCGCTGAAGATATCCCACATGCAGATATCCTCACGTGCAGGAACTTCCTTGTTACGCAGACACTGACTCCTTTGGCCTGCTGCTTCCTCTTCGAACAGCTCCGTCACAAGTCGGAAGCGGCACTATTGCTTGGTGGGAATGCCTGGTATGAATAGTTCCATGCTTTCTTCCCTGCGACTGGCACAGCAGAGTAGCAGCAGCACATCAGGGAGTTGTACCAACGTTGGTTCAGAATCGGTGCTGCTTATTGCCTCGGAAAGTGTGGCTCGAACTGTAAGAAGTGCGTCGGCGGTCTTCATTGCGACAACAAGAGAGCCGGAGCGAAAAGGAATGAAGGTCTCTACAAATAGATCGGCCTCGCACAGTCGTCCATCCTCAAGTCTGGAGGCATGCCCTTGCTCCGAGAAAGCAAACCGAGGCTCCATCAGCACATGAAGGCGAACATGAAAGGTTCTGATTCTGGTTGCATCGTCGAGCCTTTCAGACAAGCGAGTGATTGGCAAGGAGACACACATAGGTGGATGTGCAAAGTGATGGCTGCAGCTAAATCACTTCAAGAACGTGGAGGCTTCATGCCCTCTGCTTCATACATGGAGAGAACTATCGGCACCAGTCATTGGTACTTCGAGCAGTACATCCCAGGTTGCAAAGTGCTGACTCCACTCGGACAGGCCTGGAGAGACATCAGGGCGCCTCAAGAGCTATTGTTCGCTGCCAACCGTGATCATGGATACCCTGGCGCATATGATCAGTGGTGCGTTGCTAGATAGCGCATCGACACCAGAGTCGCCGAGTGGGAGAGTTTCATGTGCTTGGTCTGTAATGGCCGTGCTCATCATTCCTCAAACTGTGTGGTCGCATCAGACCTCCAACTTGCTTGTGGCGGCACTGAGAATGGCAGAGCTTGGATCTCTTTCTGGTGCACCATCACCACCATGCTTTCTTGCCTCGGCAGACCTTTGTTCACTACCCATGACGCACCTGATGTCGTGGAAGAGCAAAAAGAGAACGAGGACATCAATGACATCCTTGCAAGATAGGCACATCCACCAGTAGTGCGTTCTGTTCCAACTTTCGAGGACTACGAAATGAGCACCACGCAACATAAGATGGAGGCAGCATCGAACGAAGTGATTCCACGCCTGGACTTATCATCACCTAGTGCCATCTTTTCTCAGAGGCCAGTGCTTCCACCGCTGGTATATCAGCAAGCAGATCTGCCAATGCAAGGAGAAAGAATCCTCTACCTGATTTGTGCTTTCGACGACCTTGATATGGCGAAGGGCGGAGGAGTATGCAACATCAAGCTCGGTCACACTTTCGACCCGCTGGGTAGAGAGACGCAGCTATCTCTCGGCCTTTGGGGAGCTGGAAGTGGAGCCTGCATATTCGCTTGGTACAAGTTCAAGAAGTCCGACTTCGACTCTATCCCTGGGGTCGAGTAGTATGCACACAAGCTTCTGAAGAGTCAAGGCCTCCAAAAGCCGGACTGGAGAGGAGATGGCCACACCGAAGTTTGGTACACCACGGCTGAAACGATATACGGTGTCGTTGAGGAGGCCTGCGTGCAAAAGTTCGTGTTAAGCCAGAGGTACATGAGAATCAGGAGAGAGTGAGAGAGACTCTCAAGAAAATAAAAGAAAGAGATGTCGTTGAGTTTGTGAAAGTTATGTTATTGTTATCGTTATACAGGCCTCTAATATGCAGCAAGATAATCATCACCGTTTTCTCCTTTTCATTTGACCGGATGCGCCTCCATGCATTCCTTTGCGCAGTTCCGTTTCCAGCAGGTGAGTTGCTGCTCTAGTTGATCGAACCGTTGGAATGATCTCCTGCATCTGTTCGTCAACAATCGGCACGATTAAACAGTCTGCAAGACTAACCTTCGGTTAACGTTGAGCAGGAACAACTTGGTCGCTCTTGATGTCTTTCTTCTTCTTTGACCACTGCTTCTCTCCTGAGCTTCTCTGCTTCTTGGCATCCTTGTCCTTCTTATCTTTGCCCATCATCCCCTTACCGACTCCATCTTCATTGTCGAGTCTGGCTAAAGTCGCTGCCAACGTCTCTGGCTTGAGCTTTTGCGGGTTGATGTAATGAAGTGCCGACTTTGGGTCCTTATGGCCGACAAAAGAAGTGATATGCTTCGGGTCCAAGCCCTGTTCGTGGAGTGCAGTGATCCTTGAGTGGCGCATGTTGTGAGGAGTGATGGCTGAGGAGAGATCAGGGAACAGCGACGACATCAGCTTCTAGGACCGAGTCAGCTAAGAATTGAGTCCTGTTTACGACAAGCCTGGGAAGAGTGCATTGCTCTTGGTATTTGGATGCTCCCTCGTTCTTATCGCCACTAGCGCATTCCAACTCTCGGCAGTGAAGGTGGCAGTCCTAACTTCATCGTTCTTGCTCTAAGTCCACTCTGCAGTCTTGACATAGTCGCCGATGAGTGTCGAGTTATTGAAAGGAATGGAGAGCAAGTCTTGCTTTCTTAGAGCGCCTTGATACAAGAGAGACCATTTCAACGCAACCGCATCATAGAATTCGCCCTTCCTCTTCCCAGTTGGCTGCTCCTTGAGTTTGCCGATCCATTCTAGGACAGCTGCGTTCTCGGTCGGACCCGGTTTGATCTTACGGCCCTTCTTGATCTCTCCCTTTCCTCCTTGACCTTTCTGCCTCTGCCAGTCCGAGTCTTTGATGTCCTCCAAGCCCTTTCTGTAGACATATCTGAGGGCGGCTCTTGCACCAGCTGCAGAGTTCAGGCTGAGCGTTACTAGCCATGCGCAGATCAAGTCCCAACAAGGTGGTACGGTGCTCTTTATCTGCACACGATGTTCTTGCCGTGCGTAGGTCTCAAAGCGCACCAGGTAGTCGACGTAATCTTGGCGGGTCTTAGGCTGGATGATGTACTTCTTGCTCATCTGATCAACGCATGACTCCCATCTGCTTCTGCCTTCAGTGCTCTTAAAGGACTTCGAAGTGCTAGCATCCTTCACCGCCTTTGGTGCTTCTTCCTCTTGGCTCTTCTCTAGTTCCAATTCGAGCGAGATCTCTCCGTCATTCTCTTTCTCGTCCACGATGTCATCTCCTTCTTCGTCATCATGAACTTCTTCTTGATCAACTTCTTCGCTCTCTTGACCTTGTAGCTGACCCCGAAGAGATCTGTCACCACCAGCACCCAAATTGAAAGAAGGCGCGCGCTGACGAGGATCTTAGCTCAGAAGACGGAAAGGAGGGATTCGCGGATAACTGAACTGTGCATTCACCTTTCCGAGTTGGTCTTGAGATCTGTTGCGTTGTTAAGGTGTGAACTGATATGAGCCGGCATCTGTTTAACCCTAATCTGTTTCAATCCAAGGTCGGAAGGCGCTCTTCGCACATGCACCTGGAGGCAACATTCCTCGTTGCAGTTGCTGAACTTGTTGCTGCACTTGCTGCTGGACTTGTTGTTGCACCGATCGGACTCCTAATTAGAAACCTCGCTGCACCTTCTTTGCAATCCTGGCCTCCGAGCGTTCAAGCAGGCATCTCCACTCGTGCTTGCTGCTCTTCACGTGCTTGGTGATAGACGACATGGAGAGATCCTTTAGCACAGCTGAACAACGAATGCAGCCCCAGTCACTCGAGCCTTTGATCAGTCCTATCGCTTGGTTCCAATACCTTGAGTACCATTCGAAACTCTTGATCAGGTCAACCGGCACATTCCTACTCGCCTTGTTCTTGCCGACGGTCACGTACCAGAGGAGCCACGCCTTGTCTTCACGAGCGCAGAGGGCAGCATCAGTGCCTATGTCCTCCAACCTTTTCTCCAACGACTTCATGGACAAGTTTCTGAACCCGATGATCATTCCCGCACTTTTGCCAATTTCCGCCATTTTCTCCGCTTTGGTCTCTGTGCGCATCTAATGGCCTTTAGAT
>CALGTP010000870.1 GCA_937902105.1 uncultured Actinomycetes bacterium | reverse complement strand
GATGACCTCTGATGACCTCTGATGACCACTGATGACCACTGATGACCTCTGATGATCGCCTCTGATGACCACTGATGACCACTGATGACCTGATGATCGCACAGGGAGGAAATCGCACATGTAGACGCCCATCTCTGATGACCTTTGATTTCTGATGACCTCTGATGAGCTCCGATGATGAGCTCATTATGCTGATTGCCTCCCTGTTTAGGCTGATTTCTTTCCCCATCAGGCTGATCGGGTCGAGCACTGTCGTGGGCGGACGTCAAGGTATTGATGACGTGGCAGGGGTCGATGACGTTGCAGTCAAGATGCAAGCAAGCGAGGGCACGCGCGCCGTCGTTGTGGGCACGCGCGTCGGGAGGGGGGCGCCCGCGCTTGGGACGGCGCTCGCGAACGGGTCAGCCGTCTTCAGGATCGAGGTTGGAGAGGCGTGATCGAGATAGACCCAGTGACTTAGAGCGAGTTCAGGTATAAGGTAAGTCGGCAGTGCGAAATCGACTCCAATGATTGTCAAAGTAATCTGTGCAGCGGATCGCGTCGAAAACTGCTAAGTCCTTCGGCGAAGGTGAAGGCGATGGTGAAGTCGAAGGTGAAGGCGAAGGTGAAGTCGGCAGTCGCGATGCCGAGGAATTGGCTAGGTGACCGCGACGATTTCGAAGCGAACCGTATCTCGATGACGGCATTTGTCCGTTGCATCAAAAGTGCGGGCAAAGAACCACGAGACTTGGTCGCGCTGAGCGAGATCAGCCCGGACCTCCAGCAGAAGATCTTTATGCACCTTAAAGACACCGAATTCAAGAATTTCGATGAGTTCAAGGAGAGGTTCATGGACTCCCTGCTTTTCGACGACATGTTGTTCGGGAAGAGGTTCAGCGAGAACGCCGAAGAAGTGTACAGATTTCTGGACGCGATGGTCAACACGGGCGTACGCTACAGCGAAGTGAAGCCGGTGGAGGGAGGCAACATGGCCATCCAAATCGCGGCGTCGGAGCAACCAACGACGCAACTGAGTAAGCGCGATGTGCTGGCGGTGAGACTAATCGAGTGCGCGAATCACAGGGGTTGGCTCGAGGAACTTGCACAGGTCCTTGCAAAGGACGCCGAAATGTCTGCACAGGTCGACCGAGCCAGCACATTCACCGACGTATGCAATATGTTCGACAAAACCATGAAGAGGTCGGCCGCGCGCGGGCTCCCGCTATGGTGTCTGAGCTCAGATTGGAAAAAGAACCGGTGGATCTTCAAGAACAACTCATCCTTGAGCATGAAGGTGAACTTCCCGAAGTCGAAGTACGCGGTGAGAGTGGTCGAGTTGGCACATAGAAAGGGCATGCTGGACGGCCTCGCGAAGTACGTAGCCGATAAGGTAAAAGCCGCTGAAGACGATGATGGCGACGATGACGATGATGGCCTGCCCCCGATGTAGCGAGTGTAGTGTGGGGGCAAAAAGCGATTAGTGACCACATTACTTGACATGTCTCGTGGTATTGTCGTGTGACACCAAGCGTACCTCAAAGAACAAAGTTCCTCGCAAATAAAGTTCGGTGCTTCTGACATGAAACATTCTTCCGGACTTATCCATTTAATGAGCGTCGCGACGAGCGTTTCTCAGCACGCACGGTGGCGCGCGAACGCGATCGTCGTTGCGCGCGCAACCGCGAACCTCAAGAGGAGTTATGGCGGCGGTCGAGTCCGTGGACGGACCCGAGGACGAGGAGGACCCTGAGGAGAATAGGCCCATTCTTCTGAAGAGGTCTCGGACGGACGCTCCGGATTCGGATGACTCGGATGTAGAGACGCGGAAGTTAGTCGCGGAGAACGGGGTCTTGTCCGACACCGAGGACGAAGAGGACCCGGACGACGAGGAGGACGACGAGGACGTGCCTCTTCTTGCACGGAGAATGCCGAAGAGATCCTGTCCTGAGAATGCCGAAGAGATCCTGCCGCAGGACGACCCTGCCGCCTTCCCGTCCCCGAAACTCTCGTGGATTTGTGCGAATTGCACTTACGAGAATGAGAAGATGATGGCCAGCGTCTGCGAAATGTGCAAGGGCCCACGGTTTTGGGCGTGTGCCAAATGCACTGCCGATAACGCCGCGATGGAGGCCAGCTTCTGCAACACCTGCTCAGCCCCACGAGTGCCCCTGGCTCCCACGTGGAAATGTGCGCAATGCACGTACGAGAATAGGAAGATGCTGGCCAACGTCTGCGAAGTGTGCCAGGAAGCGCGTAACAAAGCTGTCGCGGCACGGATGCGCGTGATTGCCCGCGCGTGGGACGCAAAGTGACAGCAGGCACAACCGCCGTGCGGCGTGACGGACGGAGAGACAGGTCAGGGGCCAGCCAGCAGGACGAGTTGTTGTACGGCGTTGTTGCTTGTTGGTGTCATGGTGTGTTGGGTTGTTGTAGGCGAAAAGTGATTGCGGGAAAAGTGTAAAGTCCTCCCGACTATGTACGTCACGGCCCCTCTTGGGGCTCATTTCTCGAGGTAAGAAGCAAGCCATCCGCTTTGCCTTCGAGGAGAAGCTCGGCGAGGCGACGGCGAAGAAGGATTGTCGCGTTAGTCTCTTCAAGGGTCGGTAGAGAGCCAATCGGTAGAGAGCTCCCGACCGCTGGAATAACGTCCCAAGCAAGGAGTTCTTCTTCCAACACGACGGCCCTCCAGAGTTCGCTGTTGGGAACGTTGAGGAGGAAGAGGTGCGTAGAGCCTCGAGCATCACATTCGATCTGTGCTTGGACACTGCCGTGGAGAGCTGTTTTGACCTCGAAGATAGTACCCATGTGATAGCGAGTGGCAACGCCGTTGCGCACGAGGCTACGGGTGACGGCGAGGAGAAAACGCCGATTGCTGTACAGGATCGTGCGCTCAGAGCAGATGAAGATGCCCGGAGGCAGAGCGCCGTTTTCAGCTCGAGCCGTACAGATGCCCGGAGGCAGAGCGTCCTCTGCCGCGCGCTCGAGCGATGCACGCATGTGATGAACGGGACCCATGAAACCACGACGAGGGAGGAACGAGGGAGTGGCCTTTTCCCGCCGCCGACGCCCGCGAGGCAATGACGTCTCGGAGACGGAGCCCCGAGGAGCGTAGTACCGCCGGGTGAGTTTATTAGAATGCTGAGTTTGTGAGATATGAAGCAGCACACTATATTAGCACTCTAAACTACCGATGAAACTACCTTATGTACGTCACGGCCCCTCCGCGAGACAGAGTGCGACTCCCGCCCTTTCTGGTTCCGAAATGAGCGGCCCGATCGGTGCGTCGCCCGATGGCGAAGCGAGGCCGGGGGCGGCCGCGCATAACGGACGGCAGCCCGGGCGAACAGAAACGGCGTGAGAGGGACAGGAAGCGTAAGCGAGAGCAGCTCGAGCGCCTTGCGCTTGGCCAAAATAGAAAACCCGGCCGGCCTCCGAAACAGGTTGCTCCAGCCGAAGCAACCGATCTCGAACAGGATGCAGAGGTGATGAAGATACCAAATGGCCGCCCAGGAGCGAAACGCTCCAAACAACTCACGTGCTGTCGCCTACCGGGAGCCCTGGGCCACATCAAGCCGCTGAAACCAGATGGCAACCCAGGATCACCTTGCCCAGCTACTATAGCATCTTGTAAAGCGGTGCAAGCTTCGGCGACGGTTCCCGCGCCGGTGTTGCAGCAGCAGGTTGCAGACGAGGAGCTGTGCCTCATCTGCATGCAGGGACAGCTCGAAACACTTACAGGGGTGCTGCTGCCCATGTACTTGCCGTGCTGCCCGGGTCGCATGCATACAAAGTGCCTCGCCACCTGGCGAACCATCAGCGGGCTGAAGAACGGGCAAAGGATGGAAAATGTCCACAACTGCCCCGGTTGCAACTCGCACCTCATGGGGACGCGCGACCTGCGGGGCACGGCCCCCACTAGTGCAGACATGCGCAAATTCCACGCGCAGAGAGATGGTGTGAACTCGCGTAAGCTTGACTTCGGTGGGGGCCATTAACGCGTTCGTGGGCATGTGCACATATTGTCTCTGAAAGTGATGGCGGGTCGCTCAACATGTGCACATATTGTGTGGCAGTCTTTTACTCATACTACTTTCACTCAACACGCGTACGTGCACGCGGTGGTCTTGGATGCGCTAATACCGATCACTCATTTCTCGAGGCAAGAAGCAAGCCATCCGCTTCGCCTTGGAGCAAAAGCTCGGCGAGGCGACGGCGAAGAAGGCTTTGCGCGGTACAGGTAGGGTAGGTGTACGCGTCTATAGCTTCTCGATGAGCTTCGCGTTGGAGACCGACCCCCCATTCCACTTCACCCGCGCCCTCAGCACGCAGCGCATCCTAGAGGCAACCATGTAGCGCAGCCAGTAAGTGACGAAT
>CALGTP010000869.1 GCA_937902105.1 uncultured Actinomycetes bacterium | reverse complement strand
TAACATTTCCTGTGCATATGTCTGCATATGTTGAGTCATTTGTGATATATCACACACAGGTACTCCAGGCCATCATTTGCGAGTGTATTATGTAACTTATGTATCTCACCATTGTGTTTTTTTGCTCGAGTGCTGTCCAGCAAGGAGTGATTGTAAGGTTCCTTTCCCTTTTCTTTCCTCCATCTGACCTACCAAGCCTACCATGGGAAAGAGACTTTCCGGTACAAAGGTCCCATCGAGTGCCACTAAAGCTGCCAAACGTGGAAGTGGTTCAAATGTGCTGACACCAGTACACCTCGACACAGACAGCCACAGCGTCTGCACCACGATTGCTTCATCACCTCGAGGCCTGCGTTCGGCTGACATCGCGGTACCAGATGAGCTAATGATGGACTTATCTTTGCCGGATGCCTATGTGACACGCTTGTGCGTCCTTTGCAATAACACCTCAATATCAGAAGGGCCATTCCACGGGCACGCTGACTGCGCTGCATGGCGGTGCCGATTACCTTGGGCCCAAGGATCACTCAAGAATCCACGCGGAGATCTATGCCGGATTTGTGTGTATGTGTTTACACACGGAGGCTTCACTTCTCTGTACACCAAGATCAGGGAGTATGTCAGGCACATCAATGCCCATCCAGCGGACCATCCCGAATTCGTCGATGCAAGGTCAAAGTACATCCGGCTCAAACAGAACAACCCGCAACTTGTGCTGGCAGATAGCAGAGACATCTGGCCTCACCGAATTGTTCAACTGAGTCAGCGCAGCAGCGATTCTATGGCAGCGCCAAAGAAATACCTCTGCGAGCTTGAAGTCTACAAGACTAAATTCGGCGAGCCGAAGCCGGAGGATATTGTGAAGAAGGTGTTTCGTGGCAAAACTATCTCCGGTGTGTGTGTCACAAAGGAAGAGGACGAAGGGATGTGGGCGTGTGACCAAAAAGAAGAATCATCAGTTGAGAGAGTTGCGCAGGTCAATGATCTGCAGCTGCGCGAGAACCAAGACATCCAAACATACGATTCATTGGTGACGAAGATGATGTCATCAATCGGTGCTCAAGATGATGCTATCATTCTAATGCCCACGATGCCGTCTACGACTACGCTTCCAGCAACTGGTTCTGGTGAGGGCAACGGCGTGATGAAGCTCGGCAACTTGGATATATATATGGCCATCGCGTTACTTGTGTCACGTTTTCGGGGCTATCAGGGCAATCATGTTGCTTGTACAAGGCTTGACCAGTCATTCTATTTTTGCATCCTAGTTCTATGTAAGGTTTGTCAGCTTTTCGTCAAGTGCGGCAGTCTGCCGGGGCCGCTCCCGACCCTGCTGACCCAGACGCAGGCAACGATGGTGACGAGGATGATCTGCAGATATCACAAGAATCAATTGGCTTCGATGCCCAAGACGGGTTTGACGCCTTAACTGGATCCTTTGGTGGGAACTCGGCATCCTCATGTGATAAGGTGACACCAAAACGGGCTGCTGGACGGCAATCTGCTGCAGTGCCGAGTAAACGTAGGAAGAGTGCAGCCACTACAGGCAACCCATGTCCCAATTCAGCTTCGGAATATTCAAACGCTCCGTCAAAATCTGCTGCCAAACCGAAGGCCGCAGTCCTGAACCTTTCTGATGGTGCCATGTTGTCGAAGACAACAATCTACGGTTTCCCAGACGAAGAGCCTCCGATGCCGGATAACAAATGTGGTCAGGGTAGAAAGACAGCTGAAGATATGGCCACTGCTGACGCAGTAGGTCTGGCTGGTTGCCAGGCCAAGTTGAAGCAGCTCGTGAACATGGAGGATATGCCGGCACTCAGTGAAGCCGAGTTGTCTCTCTACTGCAAGGACAAGATGAGGCATGCCCATGACTTGATTAACAAGGCGTCATCGAAGGCGTCAGGCATGAAGAGGCGTAAGGCTGATATGCAAGCTTCAGAGATTGCTGACGGTTTGGAGGCCGTTGTTGCAACAGCGTCCAACTTCCATCGTGTTTTCAGTGAGCTCGCTCTCGACAGCCCTGCGCCGGATGCCATTGACAAGGCAATCGCTTGTGTGGAAGATGCTGGCTTTAGCTTGGCAAAGTCGGCCAAATTCAAGCGTGCCAGGGTTGTGGCATTTGAACATTTGAAGTTTGGGACGTTCAAGGAACTTTGTAGCCAATTCTCAAGTGATTCTACGTTTACGACCACTTTGCGGGAGATTGATGCCACTGGAGCTGTGCCTGAGAACACCCACGCCGATCGCATCTTTGAGCAAATGCTGCAGCGGTTGGTTAAAGCCTTGCCTGGGAAGATGATCATTATTTCGACCGGCGTCCAGAGTATTGCCCGCCTTATGTACCACACGCACAGTCATGAAGACACTATGGCGCTCACATCGAATATGCTCGGCCAGGTTGCTAAGTTCAACTCAGCTTTTGCGTTTCTTGTTCCTGAAGGTGACCGTGGACATGGGCCAGTTTCGGCAGTGACTCTTCCACAGGATGCGCTGAATGCGCTAAGCGCCATCGAAGCTGTTGGTAGCAAGCCTGACCCTACTTTGACTTTGTTTCATGCCTGCGCAAACCTACCGCAAGGAAGTGCTATGTTGGCTGAGCTGCGCATTTGCCTGGCTAAGAAAATCAAAGGCGCGGAGGGCTTGAACGCACTTAGCAAGTGGAAAGATGATGTCCAAACTTTGGCTTCCAGTACCAATGAACAGGAACAGACAGACGCTGTGACGTTGAAGAAGCTGCTTGACAAGATGGTAGCCCTCAAGGAACAATTTAAGGGCAAGGCGGAGGCTGAACACATCAAAGTTGGTGCAGCTACAATGGTGCAGCTTTCTAACAATGCCTTGAAGTTGCACGCCCTTCGGCAGATTGTGCCTCATCTTGCAGCTGTAGCGACTGACCTGGTGACCAAGAACGAGATCCGGTGCACACCACCACATTGGAATATTCAATTGATCAGGGATTCGATCAAACATGGTAGCAAGGAAGAGGACCACGCCGTTTTCAAGACCCATGATCTTCTGGTTCATTGCAAGTGCCTCACGGACACAAGCAACACCGATAAGACTGCCAACGACAAGTTGAAGATCATTGCAGCATGGAACGATCTTGCTCCTGTTCTGAAGTTAGTGATTCCAGGCGATGACACGGCTGCGCTTGCTACCTTAGAGAGGTTTGGGGAGCAGCTGTCTGCTGCTGCAAGGTCGGGCTTCAGCGATATGGCTGCCGGCATGCGAGACACCATCAAGAAGCAGATCATCGTGTGCTTGGATGCGCATGAAATGATTGAGAATATGTTTACTCCGGAAACTTGCGAGGAGCTTCAGCGACTCGCGTCAGCATTGCCTACCCCTGAGTCCGATGAAGCGACACAATTCTCGCAGAATGCAATGCACTTCCTGGCAATTGCTTACAATGGTTCGAAGTACTTGAACGAAAAGGGCTCTATCGTATTATCTGCCAAGCCTGACAAAAACACAGCCGCTTTGCTCAAGAGCCTGAAAACTGCCCGTGCTGAGAAGGAGTACTTCAAGAAGCTCAAGGCTGGCAAGGTTGCAGCTTTCTTCCTAGAGCCTGCAGACAAGATTCGCACGGACCACTTCGTAGATCTCCTCACCAGCATTCCTGGGTGCATCACTCAATGGGACTCTGAGTTGGCCAAGCGCATCAACGATGAGGCTGGCGTGGTGCAAACGCAAGTCGATACTGCAATGGGCAATTTGGTTATATTTTCCCCTCCTGCCTTTACTGTTGGTGTGTTTAGTTTGGGGATTTGATGAATTTAGTATCTGTTAAAAGGCTAGGCTCTCAACTACGCATTTCAAGCGAAACCAAGGTAAACTTCCACAGTGGACCGAGGAGAAAAGTGCTGAGTTTGAAACGGCGGTGTCTACTGGCGACTTGTCTGAGAAGGCGGGCAAATTGAAGCGTCTCGTAGATGCGGGTTTGCACTGCGCCAAGCTTGCTGACGTGACTGTAGATTTGACTTCGTCTTTGGCCTCTGCTAAGCGAGGGCTGGGCGCGGTGGCGACTTGCACTGTGTCCCTACTACTCAAGAGCAGGGGGTGGGAGTCAGTGAATCCTGATGCGATCAAGAAGCCGGATTCCAAGGCAGCAAAGTTATATGGCAACTTGAAGGCGAACAAGGATTTTGTATCAGACAATGGTTTGGAGATCCCTCCGATTCTGGCAGCACGCATGAGCGACAAGATCGCCCTTGCGGATAAAAAAGGCAGCTGAGGACATTTTGTCCTGCGCCTTGTATTTTATGTACATTGAAGCAAGAAGGTTGCTCCATTTGAGCGTTCATGGCTTTTCTATTTTAAATATAATATATCGTACCAAAACTATCACACATACTTGTTCAAACCTAGTGCCAGCATGCCATGTTAATTTTGTTGCTATTGTCTTGTTCAGCCTATGTTTGGAGTCCTTCAATCTACCGTTCGATAAGAGTGTTGGTCACCTGCTGCGACGAATAAAGCAATGTGTTTACATAGTTGTTTGTAGAACACGCCGGGTTCAATCCAAAATCTCGGGGATTGTGGATCCTGGCGGATTCGTTGCAGCAGAAAGTGACCTGAGTCATCAGACTCATACTAAGTGCCCGGCCAAGCCGTCTCCTGCTAGCGAAGGCGGCTGAAGCTGCCGCCTCGCATGTACATTTTCCGGAGACATGCGCAAAACAGAAAGTGACAGACTAGAAATTGTGTTATCTGAATTATCTGGTTAGTAGTTAGTAGTTAGTACATATATAATATATGTACTAACTACTAACCAGATAATTCAGATAACACAATT
>CALGTP010000868.1 GCA_937902105.1 uncultured Actinomycetes bacterium | reverse complement strand
CAGGCGCGGTGGCGGCAGGCGCGGTGGCGGCAGGCCGACTGCGGCAGGCGCGGAGGCTGCACGGATCAACCCGTCGTCGAGAAAACTGGTCGGCGTGCAACGGGTATGCTGGCGTCGCGTCCCGCCAAATGAACCTCTCTTTTGTGAGACGCCGCAGTTGCGTGTGTTCACGTTCACGCTACAGACAGCGTCATTCCCTAGCGCATGGTACCGGTATGCCCACTCCGCGACGAACTGTGTAGTCTCACAGACGAACTATTGAAGTCTCACACACGAAAGTTGGTCATCGCCGCACTCGCCATACACCGAACCGCCACCCTGGTCACGATGGAGGAAGCGCACCAAAGCACCGCTGCCGACCACGACGACGAAGAAACGAGCGGCTTTGCTTTCCTTGCCGTCACGGAGAACCTCATCAATGCGGGCTTCGCCCTCCACCTTGACTGGGGCGCACTCCTCGAAATCGATCGTATTGAAGCGGACGGCTCAATATTATGCTCAGTCTTCAGCATCAAGGGCGATGAACTCTTGATCCAACCAAACGAGCTCTGGCGTACAGTCGTCCTCAACTCCGAGAAGAACGAGATGTATGGCCCGAGAACCCAAGCTACACGGAATGCGATGGAGACCCGAAGAGTAATCGCAGACGCACTCATCGCAGACTCACGGGCAAACCCCCACGCACCGCTGGACCCTCCACTCTCATCACCTTCGTCCTTATAGGCAGTGTGTCGCATTGGGACTACCTCCGTGCGGCACGGCCCTACACACGGTGATCACCTGCACCACCGCACCCCATTCGCGCCAAGCTCAGGGATGCGATACGCTCCGCTACGACCCAACTTAAGAACGTGATATGTTAGTTTACATCACAAACGCACGTAGCTTAACTGACCATACGCACCAGCACAAATTACATACGTACCGGAACCCTATTGGTGAATCAGGAAAGCAGATAAGAAGGTAGCACGGACGGGTCAGGCAAGAAGACGTACTGGAGCCATGCATCCACAGTCAACGAACGAAGAAAATCACGATATCGGCAAGCCTGTGACGCGCACTGAGGCAAACTCAAGCCGCCCTCGGCTTGAAGTTGAAGGAGTTTGCTGTGTACCGCAACCACGTTGAACACTTCACGTTCAACATCGAGTTCAGCATCATCCACGAGAGATCTCAAGGTGCCGCATCGATTTGCGAGAAGTAAATCACCGAACGACAGTGACATAGGTACGCAACTCATGACCACCATGTGCTCAGAGGGAATGAAGACGTCGCGCAAGAAGCAGAACAAGAAAATGTGCCAAGCGCCGGACTGGTGTTCAAAATCCAAAACCCAGCCCTGCACTCCGGTCACGCTTCCTTGTGCCAGGAATTCGCGCTCGGCGCGTGATGACGGGCTGCACAACGACGACAACGATGTCGCGTCGGATGCAGGACGAACGCGTACGAGCGATCCGTAGGACACAAGAGCACCCTCGACGAATGGCCAAACGGAGCCAGCGGACATGGTTGCGCGCACGCGACGACGTGATTCGTGCTAAGTCCGTGTTGAAGACCGGTAAAACCGGTCAAACTGGGAAGTCTCACAAACGAAGTGACACGAACTGCGAAGTGACACCAACTACGCTTCCTTGCTACCGTTCCCGTCGGCGAGCCCTTGGAAACGCCGGCGGCATCTAACCTGTGTGCACACCCACGCACCCGATGGCGCGCGCCCCCACGGGGAAAGCAAAGACGCACTCGACACCGTCGCACATCGCCTTGCAACTACGCTTCCTTGCTACCGTGCCCGTCGGCGAGCCGTTGGAAACGCCGGCGGCATCTAACCTGCGTGCACCCACGCACCCGATGGCGCGCGACCCCACGGGGAAAGCAAAGACGCACTCGACACCGTCGCATGACGACGGTGTCGAGCACAAGTAGCTTC
>CALGTP010000867.1 GCA_937902105.1 uncultured Actinomycetes bacterium | reverse complement strand
TCACTGATACAACTCTTGACAGTGCCGTGGATACACGGACAATCACAGAAACATCTAGAACGTTTTGTGAACTGGAGTGGTAATAAGGAGACCTCTGGTTGCAATGCGTTCTTGATGCCATACACAACATCGAGAAAGGCATTAGTAGTGAAACCTCCTTATACAAACACGTCCCCAAGGCTCTTAAATGCAGACGAAGTTGCAGAAAACCTTGGAGTATCGAAGTCAAGTGTGCAAAGACTCATTAAAACCGGACAAATAACCAGCCTAAAAATTGGTAGCAGTCGCAGAGTCTCTGAGCAATCCCTTACCAACTACATAACAAAACTTGAATCACAGTTCAAGCAAGAGTTTCGGGAGGCTATTTCATGAGTAGCCGCTACGGAGATGGATCAGTTTTCCAATTGAAGAGTGGAAAATGGTCAGCGCAAGTCACACTCGGATATCGACCAAATGGTCGAAGAATTCGGCGAACAAAAACCTGCACCACAAAAGCGGAAGCAATCAAAAAACTCCAAAGACTTCGCGAGGATGCCAAAACCAAGACATCAAACAAAAGCGACGCAATCACCTTCGGTGATTTTGCAAACTATTGCTTGGAAAACCATTTGACGCAAACCTGCAGGCAATCAACAATCAACGGATATAGAGATCTATTAGAGCGTTATACAAAGAGCTATCTGTGGCATATGCGCATACGTGACATTGACCCTGATCACATCATCAAATTGATGAAACAACTTGAGAACCATGGCTTGAACCACACTTCACGTAAGCGTGTGAGAGGTGTCGTTGGGAACATCTTGCAGATGGGAGTTGAGCAAAGAATAATTTCTCTTAATGCAGTCAAACTCACACCAGTTCCCAAGAAAGACTCATTTCATCAAAAGAGCCGAGTAATGGACCCACTTACCCAACAAGAGGCACAAGAGCTAATTCGTCTGTCTCAAGCCCATGATCTTGGTTTGATAATTCAAATCAGTATCGCCACCGGAATGCGACGAGGAGAAACCCTTGGTCTTAAGTGGTCCGATATCAATTTTGATTCAGGGGAGGTCAAAATTCAACGGAGTCTTAAAGAGCACCGTGTAAAACAAGCAGATGGTTCGTGGAAAACTCACATTGGTGAAGACGATGTAAAAACACGCAATTCAAGAAGAACTTTGGAACTTGGGGATTCAACTATCAAGCTTTTGAAGGCTGAAAAGCACAAACAACAGATGAAAAAGTTGGTGGCGGGAAACGCTTGGCAGGAAGCCGATTATGTGTTCACAAATGATATTGGTGGACCACTAAACCCAAATGGGGTGAGTAAACGGTTCTCAAAACTTTTGGCAAAATTGGGATGTCGCCATATTCGATTTCACGACATGCGTCATACAACAGCGGTTCTTCTTCTTGTTGCTGAGTCTCCCCTTGAAGAGGTGTCGCAACTTCTGGGGCATTCGTCAATATCAATCACTAAAGACACCTACGCCCCATTCGTTCCAGCACTGTCCAATCGGGCAATCGCAAGAATGGAAGAAGTGCTTAATTTTGACCATAATTTCGGTCCGGTACATAGGATTGAAACTGCATAGATCAGGGAAGGTCCCTCAAAGCAAACGAGAAGAAAATTACCGTGGCAGGACGAAAGAAAGCATCAGGCGAAATGGCAACTGCTAAGAAAAAGTCAGCTAAACCCGATGCCCCAGTGTTCCAACAAGTCTTCAAGACCGTTGATGATCTGCTGCGCAAAGACGCTGGCTGCACATCTGAGCTTGACTACACCGAGCAGTCCTCGTGGCTGTTATTCCTAAAGTATCTCGACGCCCTAGAGCAGGACCGAGAGCAGGAAGCCAAACTCGTCAAAAAGAAGTACGAGTACATCCTCGACAAGAAATTTCGCTGGAGCACATGGGCGGCACCTCGCAATGCTCAAGGCGCAATCGACTACAACACTGCACTAACGGGCGAAGACCTCATCGAGTTTGTCAATGGCAAACTCTTTCCCTATCTCAAGGGCTTTAAACAAGGCTAAGGACTGGCCCTTGATCACTGGACTCTGGCGCCTCAGTGTGTGTTGGTGGGAGCATAATGCTCGGTGCGAGAGCGACCACCGA
>CALGTP010000866.1 GCA_937902105.1 uncultured Actinomycetes bacterium | reverse complement strand
GTGCAAAGTATCAAGATGACCTTGTACCGCACCAGCGGGGATAGTCCCATCGCTCAGCATCTTATTTTGGCTGCGGAACGCGGAGTGCAAGTGGCGGTATTGGTGGAACTCAAGGCTCGCTTTGATGAGGCCACCAATGTGACCTGGGCGAAGGCCTTAGAGCGCGCCGGCGTCCATGTGGTTTACGGTTTGGTGGGCCTGAAAACGCACGCCAAATGTGTTTTGGTTGTGCGCGAAGACAATGACGGATTACGCCGTTACGCGCACCTTGGCACAGGTAACTACAACTCGCGTACAGCACGGACATATGAAGATCTTGGTTACATCACGTGTGAACCTGATATCACCGCTGATGCTGCTCAGTTGTTTAATCACCTCACGGGATATAGCCGGGCGGTGAAATACAGTCGCCTCATTGTTGCCCCGCACCAATTGCGTTCACGGTTAATCGAGTTGATCCGCAACGAAGGAGAAATGGGTGAGAGAGGTCATGTCACGATCAAGGTGAATTCACTGGCCGATGCCGAAATGGTCCACGAATTGTACGCCGCGAGCCAAAAAGGGGTCAAGGTCGATTTGATCATCAGAGGCCTATGTTGTTTGCGCGCTGGGGTCCCTGGTCTGAGTGAGAACATCAGGGTGCGCTCGGTTTTAGGTCGCTACCTCGAGCATTCACGGGTTTTTCGGTTTGCCAATGGTCAAGGGGAAAGCCAACCCTTGCACCTCATCGGTTCAGCAGATTTGATGGGCAGAAATCTTGATAAGCGCGTCGAAGTACTGACCCCACTGTCGCACCCGAAGCACCAAGAGTGGTTGGATAAAACAATGGACACCTTGTTGGCTGATGACGTGCCTGCATTTGAACTGATGCCAGATGATTCATGGATGCGAGTCGGCCCTGCCCTGTTTGAACCCCATTCCCAGCGACTCTTGTACGAGTGGGCGGCGCATCGCCAGACTCGGCGCTAGGCCGCACCCAACATGTCGCCAGTAGTTAATCTTGTGTTCATCTGAACATAAGATTAACTACAGATGATCTTCTTAGTGTTTCCTGCGCAGGTTGAAGAACACTTGCCTTTAACTGAAGGAGAAACTTAGATGAAGATTAAGAATTGGGCCCTTGTGGCCGCTTGTGCAATAGCACTTCCCCTTGCCGCTTGTGGCGGTAGTGATAGTGCCTCAACCCCCGACTCAACTGGATCATCTTCGAACACAGATGGTGGAAGCGTGTTTGTGACTGGCTCATCAACCGTTGAGCTGATCTCCATCAAAGTCGGCGAACTTGCTGGAACCTCAGACGGAGGAAATCTCAAGGTCACTGTTGAAGGTCCAGGAACCGGTGACGGTTTTAAGAAGTTCTGTGCGGGTGACGGAGATATAACTGGTGCATCACGCCCGATCAAAGAAGAAGAAGCGACTCAGTGTGCCGATGCCGGAATTGAGTATGTGGAACTGGCAGTTGCCATTGACGGTCTGACCGTGGCTACCAGCGTCAACAACACGGCCATTGAATGTCTTGATAAGGCCGCCCTCTACGCCTTGATCGGACCTGAATCAGAAGGTTTTTCAAGTTGGGCCGATGGCAATACCCTCGCCGCTGAACTGGGATCCGCGTATACCTTGCCAGATGCTCCGTTGAGCATCTACGGACCTGGAGAAGAGAGCGGAACCTACGACTCGTTCGTGGAATTCGCCTTTAAGTCCATCGCCGGTGATCGAGGCACTGAAGTTATCGCCCGCGCCGACTACACCGCCAGCCCAAATGACAACGTCATCGTTGATGGCATTGAAAGTGCCGACACTTCACTCGGATGGGTGGGATACGCCTATTACAGGGCTGAAACCGAGCGGATGAAGGCCATTGCGATCGCCAATGATGAAGATGTTTGCGTGGCTCCCACGGATGAAACAATTGCCGACGGCTCGTATTCCTTCTCACGCACGTTGTACCTCTATGTCAATAAGGCCAAGGCTGTGAAAAATCCAGCCATCGGAACCTTCGTGGACCTATATGTGTCGGCTGCCGGTGTTGAGCAGGTTGTCGCTGCTGGATATGTTCAGCTCGAGGCTGCCGAGCAACAGTCGTCGGTTGATGCCTGGACTGCGCGAGGCTAAGAGTTGTGAATGGGTTGCTGGCTGTCGCGGATCTCTCTGGGGATCCGCGCCGCCGCGCTCATGACCGCCGAATGCAGCGGCTCTTAGGAAGTTCTGCATTCATTACAATTATCATTAGTGCGTTAATTTTATTTGTTCTAGCTCGCGGAAGTATCGACTTTCTCAAGTCGATTGGTTGGGATCTTGGTGTTTTACGAGATTCAAGTAAGGCTCCAGGTTGGTTCCCCCGACGCGAGCGGTTTGATCTCATCACAATTGTGATGGGCAGTGTGTTGATGGGCTCAATTGCGATGTTGGTCGCTGTGCCCCTCGGTTTAGGTACCGCGGTGTATCTCAGCGAATTCGCTCCAACGCGAGTGCGCAAAATTCTCAAGCCGATTGTCGAAGTTTTGGCTGGTATCCCTTCAGTGATTGTCGGATACTTTGCGCTCAAATTTATTGCTCCAAATATTGTTGATCCAATATTTTCTCCAGACCAATCACGCAATATGGTGGTCGCTGGATTAGCCATCGGTGTTTTGGTGATTCCCATCATGGCCTCAATCAGTGAGGACGCGTTACGAGCTGTTCCCTCTTCATTGCGCGAGGCAAGTTATGGCATTGGCGCTCGCAAAAGCACAACCACGATTCGTATCGTTCTGCCAGCAGCGGTTTCTGGCATTGTTGCGGCTTTCATCATCGCTGTATCGCGCGCCATCGGTGAGACGATGGTCGCCGCTATGGCCGGTGGGCGAGATGGCTCGGGTCCGAGGGTTCTTGATCCTTTAGAGCCAGGTCTCACAATGACCGCGGCCATGACTAATGCCGCAGGTGGCACCGATCAAGTCAATTCCGGTGCACCATTTCAAGTTTTGTTCTTTGTTGGACTTTTACTGTTCATGATGACTATGGGGCTCAATGTCATTGGTGATCGCTTCGTTCAACGTGTTCGGCAGCAGTACTAGGACATCATGCCCATCGTCACCGATTCCCAACGCTCTGCCACGAGGACGCAGGTACGCCAAGCGATCACTCAACAAAACCGTCATCTTCCTTCAATTGCCTTGAGCGTCACTTTGCTGATAGCGGTGACCTTTACATTGCTCACACTTTTTTCTCTGCTGGCACGAATCGTTACTCAAGCGATCCCTGCATTCAGCGAAAGAGGCGTTTCTTTCTTGAGTGGCACCATTGGCTCAGAGCCCGACAAAGTTGGAATTTGGCCTGGTTTGTTTGGCTCATTTTCTATCGGGATTGGTGTCCTTTTAATTGCCGTTCCCCTCGGTATTGGTGCTGCGATTTATCTTGAAGAGTACGCCGAACAAAATCGCCTGAACCGATTCGTTGTAGTGAATATTCGCAACCTCGCAGGGGTACCAGCAGTGATTTATGGAGTTCTCGGGTTGATTATTTTTGTGGGCTGGCTCAAGCCTGTCACCAACGGTGGCACTGTTGTGGCTGCTGCTTTAACTTTGGCGATCTTGGTTTTGCCTGTGGTGATCATCACCAGCATGGAAGCCATTCGAGCAGTGCCTATGGGATTGCGTGATGCTGGTTACGGGGTCGGTGCCTCGCGCTGGGAAGTCACGCGCGATCATGTGGTGCCCTATGCGATGCCAGGAATTCTCACCGGCACGGTCTTGGCGTTGGCACGCGCCTTAGGTGAAGCTGCACCCTTGATCATGATTGGGGCGATAACGGGCCTACTGCCAGAGACATCTCTCTCAGGAAAATTCACGGCAATTCCGATGTTGATTTACAGTTGGTCTGGTCGACCCGATTCAAGTGGGGGAAATATCGGTTGGTCCAATGCAGCAGCTGGCGCAGGGCTGGTTCTTTTGGCTCTGGTTTTGGTGTTTAACATCATCGGGATTTTTTTACGAAATCATTTTGAGGCAAAGCGAGTAGGTACCTAATGAGCACATCCGACAGTCCGCAAGAATCTGTTGCGCTAGGAGGCGGTGCAGACGTATCGACGTCACTTGCCCAAGAGCAGCAGATGAAAAGTGATTCCATGGATCTGCCTATTTTTGCAGTGCGCGATCTGAGCGTTAAATATGGGGAATTCCGCGCCGTTCGCGATGTCACACTTGACATTAGCGAGCATGAAATTACTGCCTTCATTGGTCCATCTGGTTGCGGCAAGACCACTGTTCTGCGTTGCCTGAACCGCATGAATGACTTTATTGATTCCGCAAAAGTTGAGGGTCGCATTGATTATCACGGCGTTGACTTATATCACGAGGATGTGAATCCGAATGAGGTTCGGCGTCGTATCGGTATGGTGTTTCAAAAACCGAATCCCTTTCCGAAAAGCATCTTTGACAATGTGGCGTACGGGCCCCGTTTGACAGGCGGTATGTCCAAGGCAGATCTCAATGACCTCGTTGAAAAGTCACTTCGTCGCGCTGCGCTGTGGGATGAGGTTAAAGATCGACTCAAGGCATCAGCTCTCGGTTTGTCGGGAGGTCAACAGCAACGTTTGTGTATTGCTCGTTGTATTGCCGTTGAACCAGATGTGATCTTGATGGATGAACCATGTTCGGCCCTTGACCCAATTGCCACCGCTCGCATTGAAGATTTAATGCAGGAGATCAAGAAGGATTACACGATCATTATCGTGACCCACAACATGCAACAAGCTGCTCGGGTGAGTGACCGCACTGCTTTCTTTACGACTGAGATGAACACGGAGAGCGATCGACGTACTGGCGTACTTGTTGAATATGACACCACTAACAAAATGTTCTCGGTACCCTCTGATGAGCGGACAGAGGCTTACGTCACTGGACGCTTTGGCTGAAGATGGATTTGAGATGACAGAAGCACGTAAAACATTCCATAAAGAATTAGAAGATATTCGTCAAGAGCTGGTTCGTATTTCCGCTGGCGTGGTTGAAAGCATCCCGAAGTGCACGGCGATTTTGCTTGAACAGAACCTCACTGGTGCTGAGGAAATGATTATGGCTGATGATGAAGTCGATATGCGAACGATTGATTTAGAAGAACGCTGTATCCAGATTCTTGCCCTGCAGGCCCCCGTAGCGGGAGAATTGCGGCAGGTCATTTCAGCGTTGAAAATATGTGCAGAAATTGAGCGGTCTGCTGACTTAACGGTGAATATTTGCAAGGCGGCGCGTCGCATTCATGGGCATGAGTTTGATCCAAAGTTGCGGGGACTAGTTCTGAAAATGTCCGAGCAGGCGCGACACCTGTTTAGTGAAGCGACCAGCGCCTATCTGTCAATGGATGACGCGCGTGCAGCGGCCATTGATGACATGGACTCATTCTTGGATGATCTGCAACGACAATTTATCCAAGCGATTTTTGAGTCACATGCCGCTGGCAGGATCGATCTCCAAGTCGCCATTCAACTTGCTGTGGTGGCACGTTTCTATGAACGCATTGGAGATCATGCTGTGAACATCGGCGAGAAAGTTCGTTTCCAAGTCACCGGATGGCTACCTGAACACTCCGGGGCGGCTCGGCACCGGGAGAAAGTGGTCAATGATCCGACGCCCATCTGGGGGCTACAAATTCCCCGCCAGGATATAACAACAGATGATTGAGTTTGTCCGTTGTCCACCTCCACTTCACGAGATAGCGACTTCTTGTTTAGACGGATCGGATACTTTTTGTAACCGTAAGTTCACCCAACAAAAGGGTCAATAACACATGAATCGCGTTGCTCACGAAGAGTTATTAGAGATGCGTGCTGAACTTTTACGTATCACTGCAAGTGTGGTGGAGAGCATTCCCCGAGCTACGCAGATTTTACTAGATCAAGATTTGGAAGGTGCGGCCTATCAAATCTTGGGTGATGATGAGATTGACGCACGCACGATCGAACTAGAAGAGCGTTGCGTTTATCTGATGTCTCTTCATTCCCCTGTCGCTGGCGAACTTCGTCATGCCGTGGCGATTATGAAGATGTCCGCCGACATTGAACGTTCGGCGGATCTATTGGTCAATATCTGCAAGGTTGCGCGCCGGATTCATGGTGTTGAACTTGACCCCAAGTTGCGTGGACTGATCGGGCGGATGGGGTCCCAAGCCCAGATTCTTTTCCGCCAGGCGATTGAGGCGTATGCCGATCTAGATTTACCCATGGCCAGAGCCGTGGATGACATGGATTTATTCTTGGATTACTTGCATAGGCAGTTCATCCAAGGAATATTTGAATCTCACACTGCAGGCAACATTGACTTACCAATCGCTATACAAATGGCGATGACTGCGCGCTTTTACGAACGTATTGGCGATCATGCAGTGAACATGGCCCACTCAGTGCAGTATTTGATTACTGGTGTCATACCGCCTGCGGGAGATCATCGTCGTGCGGGCCGCACGCAAACTGACTTTGATACTCCGAGTGGAGTCTGACGATGGGCTGGGTTCTTGTCTTCGCCTTCGGCATAGTTGTGGGTGTTCTCGTCAACAAGTTTCTCACGCGGCCAAAGAGTGCCGCCAACGTCTTATCTGATTCTCAGGAAGAAAAAGTGAGAGTCAAGTCAAGCGATGCTGAAAAGGCATTTGCGGAGACATTTCGTGATGCTGTCAACTCATTGACGGTGGGAGTTGTCGTTGCAGGTGCCGATGGCACGGTGATTTTTCGCAACTCTTTGGCGCTTGGTTTGACTGGCGCGGTGCATTCAGATGTCCTCGTTGATGAAGCTGTCGAAGTTCATTTGTCTGGGGCCCTAGCCGGGCGTACAGGTCGCCAAATCATTGATCTCTTCGGTCCTCCTCGTAAAGTAGTGGCAGTTTCTTCTTTACCTCTGGAAAGCGGCGGTGCCGTGGCGATGATTGAAGACATCACTGAGCAGCACTTGGTGGACACGGTACGAACCGATTTCGTCGCCAACATCAGTCATGAATTAAAGACGCCTGTTGGCGCATTGGCGGTTTTGGCTGAGGCTCTGGCAGAGGAGGACGATCTGGATATCGTTCACCGATTGTCCGAAAAAATGGTGGATGAAGCCATCCGTGTCGGGCGCACAATCGATGACTTGCTTGAATTATCACGCATTGAGTTCGGCGGTGAAGCAGTCAAGGACCCTGTGTCTGTCGAATCAATTCTGCAGGAATCAATTGAACGTGGTCGCTCTATGGCTACTACTCATTCAATCAAAGTAGTGATGAACACGCCTGATGCTGACATGCAAGCGATTGGTGATCGGCGTCAACTCGTATCGGCTGTCAGTAATTTGGTGGAGAATGCGGTGAAATATTCAGAGCCTGATTCGTCCGTCGAAGTTTCTGCACTCGTCGATTCAGATTGGGTAGAGATGCGCGTACGCGATTTTGGTGTGGGGATTCCATTGCGTGATCTTGATCGGATTTTCGAGCGCTTTTATCGGGTTGATCGGGCCCGATCGCGTGACACCGGTGGGACTGGGCTCGGACTCGCCATCGTGCGCCATGTGGCGAATAATCACGACGGTGAGGTTTCAGTAACAAGCATCGAAGGAGAAGGTTCAACATTTGTGTTGAAAGTTCCAAGGTTTACTGTGAAAAAGGAGAATCCCTGATGGGAATGCAAACAATATTATTGGTTGAAGACGAGGAGAGTTTTATTGATGCTCTGACGATCGGATTGAAAAAAGAGGGTTTTCGTGTTGAAGTAGCTCGAGATGGAATGGAGGCACTAGCCAAGTTTGACTCGGTGCGTCCGGACCTCGTTCTACTTGACGTGATGTTGCCGAAAATTTCCGGAATTGACGTCTGCCGTCAGTTGCGTAAAAAATCTCAAGTTCCGATCATTATGGTCACGGCCAAAGGTGCCGAAATCGATACTGTCGTCGGTCTTGAAGTTGGGGCTGATGACTACATCACCAAGCCGTATCGAATGCGCGAATTAGTTGCACGGATGCGCGCTGTCTTACGTCGTTCCTCAGATGAGAGCAACAACATGGGCGATTTGGATGGCAACGCTATGGAAGTCGGGACTATTGCACTGGATCCCGACCAGCATCGAGTTTTGGTACATGGTCAAGAGGTGACGATGCCGTTGAAGGAGTTCGAGTTGCTTCACATTTTGATGGCCAATGCCGGTCGAGTTCTACCCCGTGAGACATTGATCGATCGGGTGTGGGGGACTGATTATGTTGGTGACACCAAGACCCTAGATGTGCACATTAAGCGTCTGCGGAGCAAGGTTGAAGATGATCCAGCAGTGCCGACTCGAATTGTGACGATACGTGGGCTTGGTTACAAGTTTGAAAAGGTCCGAACATAGCCTTCACGGTTCAGAGTGGTGCTACTCGCCTAAAGTGGTGTCGTGACTGATTTACCCGAACAACAATTACCTGGTCGGGGTAAGGGCAAGAATTACATGCCGCCGCGTCATCAAGATCGGTTCACAGTCGCCCCCTTCACCAGGCTCGTGAGAGGCCATGCGCTGATGGCTGCGGGTGAGGCGGCGATGGCTGTGGCGCTGGCGGATTCTTTATTCTTGTCAATCACTCCAGGTGAGGCTCGTGGTCGAGTCTTGCTTTTTCTTGGGGTGAGTTTCGCTCCATTCCTAGTGTTAGCAAAGTTCATTGGTCCTGTTATCGACCGCATGCCGGGCGGTCGGCGACTTTTGGTAGTGCTCATTGCATTCTTGCGGGCAGTGACGATGATTTTGATGATCTCGCAACTGGACTCATTGTTCTTGTTTCCGTTGGCCTTCTTGGCCATGGTCCTCAATAAGACCTACGCAGTTTCCAAGTCCGCGCTTGTACCTTCGTTAGTGAAGTCAGGCAAAAACTTGGTGGAAGCAAATGCCAAGTTGGGGGTTGCTGCAGGAATCGTCGGCTTTGCGGCTGCTATTCCAGCGGGAATTTTAAGCCTCATTTCCCCCAAAGTCACCCTTGTTTTCGGCGCATTTCTGTTCACTCTTGCGGCGCTCAATGCCTTTAAATTTCCTAAGCAGATTGTGGCGACCGAGAAGCCAGGCGACCTTGAAGTCAACGAATTACATCAGCCAGGCTTGATCATCGCCGTGACGGCTATGGGTTTGGTCCGAGCAAGTGTTGGTTTTGTTTTTTTTCATCTTGCTTTTTGGTTTGCCGATCCGCAGCGCGCTATTCCCCTTAAAGAACTTGATACTGGTTTGTGGACGCCCGTGCAGTATCAGTTCGGTCCCCAATTTGGCACGATATGGTTTGGTCTGGCGGTCAGTTCAGCGGCAATCGGGACTCTGCTCGCAAACCTCAGCGCTAAGCGCTTGAAGGCCCTCAAGAGAATTGAATATTTACTGGTCACATCGTTGCTGATCATTGGTGTGGCAGGATTATTTACTGCTATCACTAGAACAACTGTGACCGCTATTTTGTTAATGGCTTTTGTCAATTTTGCGGCTGCAATCGGCCACATGTCCTTTGAATCCATTGTCCAGCGAGATGCGCCAGATGCCAACCGTGGTCGGGCACTCGCCAACTATTACACGCGTTTCCAATTGATGTGGGTGGGTGCAGGCATCATTCCGGTTCTGCTTGAACTCCGTGGAGTGATCGGCTTTGGCATCGTATCTGGAATCGGATTTTTGGGTTCTGCTGTGTATTGGTGGGGACTGCGACAACTCGCCATAGGTGGCATTGATGCCTCGATGGTGTCGCACTTACGTAAGCGGTTTAATCGCTCTCGCTGATTTCCAAACGAGCTAGCCACAGTCCCGGGGCATCAAGTTCGGCTGGTGTCGGCAGGTTTTCTGCTGAGACATAGAGCGGTTGCAAGCCATCAATGCCGACGCGTTCAATTACCCCTTGCACAAATGATTTACCACGCTCAACTTGCTGGCGGTTGATGTGCAGACCGAGAAGTTTTTCCACAAAAACGGTTTCGTCCCCTGATTGCACACGTTGTCTGCGAGCGGCTTCGGCAATCCGCGCTGGATTACCGAGCACCTTGGAGCCAACGGCATCGGTCATATGATCTGACCAACCAATCACGAGACCCAAGAGAGCATCAATACGTGGTTGTAAGTTGAGTTGCTCGTTTGAGCGCACGGCACCGAGTAGAAGTTCTGGGTCCCCGAGAATCTTTTGCAGCGAAGCCATCATGTCGCTGGGGTCGCTACTTTCGATGGTGGACAACTTGTCGGTGATTGCACTGGGGTCGGGGCGAAAGGCAGCAATATACGATTGCACCAAATCAGTCACTGCGGTTCGAATGTGCTCAAGTCCGTACAGTTGATGAACCACTAATTCGCGAATCAAGGTCCACATGCGGACATCTTCAAGGGGCAGATCCCACTGCGATGCGAAGGTATCAACATTCGCAGAAATGATGGCGATTTCCTGACCGACTGGTCGCGGTAGAGGTAAGTCGTATTGACCGAGTGACTTCTTGGCAAGGTGACCAACCATTGAGCCCACGGTCATTCCCATTGTCATCGGGGCGATCATGCCGGTGATACCAGCAAACATGGCAGCGAAAGGATCTTCTTGTTGATCAGAATCTTGCGCTTCTGCATTGTTGCTACCAAGGGCCGTGGCGAGGTTAGTGAATAAGGGTCGGTAATCCTCAAGTGTCCGTTGAGCCCAGGTCCCAGGAGTCATGATGATTGGGTTGACTGTGGAGGCGTCAGAAATATCGCCCAATCCCGTGATCAAAAAAACTTGCATCCCGGCAATGCGCGCCAAATTGGCATAGTCAATGCGCACAAGGGGATCAACATTAGGTTCGGCCTCGCCATTGGTGGCGGTCATTGAGGCCACTTGCTGAGCGGTCTCCCATTGAATGGGTCCCTTCTGCGAGAACATTTTCATCATGTCCCCGAAAAGTGGCAAACCCTCAAACATCTTCCCGAAAATGTTGGCTGGATTATCAGAGGACGAGTTTTCATCATCATCTGGGAATCCGAAATCAAAAGGATCGGGTATGTCTCCGGGCACATGGTGAGCCTAGGTCTAAACCATGGGGTTCTCACAGCAGTATCGTTTGCTCTATGTCACGGATCGTCGCCCTCACTCCAACTTTGGACGAGATTGATGCATGTCCAGTACAGGTCACCAAAGTCGTTGTGACGGGGGCCTTGTGGCCACTCGGCCGACGAGTCGTGCAATTACTTAATGCAGACTCCGCCTTTGTAGTGACGCAGATCAGTCGCGGTGACGGTGCCATTGAAGACGCTGTAGATGTACTCGTTCATTTGGCTCCAGGAGACCACGATGCTCTCGCCGCAGGTGGACGCAGTGCCGTTGTCGGGACCCCAGAACTTCTCGAAGGGGCATCACGATTTGGGGCCACCCATGTCGTCCTGTTGTCCTCGGCCATGGTCTACGGCGCATGGCCCAATAATCCAATTCCGCTCACCGAGGACACCGTTTTACGTCCTGATTCTGGTTTTGCTTTTGCGCGTCAGTTAGCCACGGGTGAGCAATTAGTCGATGATTGGCGCGACGCCCTTGAAGGCCGTGAGGCGTGTGTCTTGCGACCAGTGCCGGCGATGGCATCGGATGGATCATCAAGTTTGGTTCGCGCCTTGGCAGCGGGCATGGGTGGTCGGCTCGGAGAGGACGATGTGCCGGCACAGTTTTTGCATCTTGATGATCTAGCCGATGCAGTTGTCTTGGCGGTGAAGAAAAGGCTCAATGGTGTGTACAACGTTGCCCCTGATGGATTTGTCCCAAGCTCGCGAGTGCGTTCCTTGTGGGGTATGGCTCCGCGGTTGCGTTTACCTGATCGCCTCAGTGAATCCTTGAGTGATTGGCGTTGGCGATTTCAGCGCGGTCCGATTCCACCCGGTCTTCGTCCTTATGTTCGTTCAACATGGCTGGTGTCAAATGGACGTCTGCGTGCCGAGGGTTGGGCTCCAACTGTGACTAATGAACAGGCCTTCGTGGAGGGGACCAACGCCAAATGGTGGACGATGTTGACGCCAAAGCGCAAGCAAGAGATTTCGCTAGGTGTGATGTCAGCCGTCGCAGTGGTGATTGTGGTGGTCGCCTTTCTTTCACTTCGTACATTTCGTCGCCAGCGCTCAGGCGTGAGTTGATTTTCACGGAGTGAGTGCAAGTAGCAGACTCACAACAAGTATCGAACCTGCGAGACACGAAAAGACAACCAGTCCTCGCCCCCGCCGACCAATATCTATGGGGGCATGAGGGCGATCCGCTATAGCCACAAAACCTAGTTCGGATGGGTGACGCCACTGGCGCTCATGGAGTGGCATTGGCGCCGGAGGGAAATGCGCAACGGGATATTGGTCGTCAGAGTTATCCGACGGTGACCCGAAGTGATTTTCCATATCCACAAGAGAGGCAGGTTAGTCATGATTTGCCCATCACTGAGCGCGGTCAAGCACTCATGGCGAGCGCAACCGCTACGCTCAGGATGTGCTTGTTCACCAAAATGCTGATGAGTGGTTCGCAATTACTGCCGAACCTCTATCCATTGGGGATGCCTACGATTGGGCAGTGCGATCGGACTGTGGTGCCGTTGTGGTGTTCTCGGGCACCGTGAGAGATCACGCCGTGGAAGGAAATGACATTCGTACAGGCGTGCAGTTTCTTGATTATGAGGCCTATGAGGAAGAAGTGATTCCCCGCTTCAAGGCAATCGCCGTCGAGGCTCGACAACGCTGGTCTACTTTGGGTCGAGTTGCTCTGTTGCATCGCGTGGGACGCATTGAACTGAATGAGAGTTCTGTGGTCGCCGTTGTTTCGGCACCTCATCGTCCAGAAGCCTTTGCCGCTGCTCGGTTTATGATTGATGCTCTCAAATCAACTGCTCCGATTTGGAAGCATGAAACATGGGACGGCGGAAGCGACTGGGGTACTCGGGCCTCATCTTTGACTGATGTATCTGTGGTTCCCACTGTTGAAGGGTCAGGTATCTGATGCGCGTTGTGCTGATCATTGTGATCTTGATTTGTCTTGTGATCTTTGGATTTTTGGCAACAAGTCGTCGTACCCCAATTAGTGACGACAGCGTCGATGACTTCAATAAACATCTTGACGCCTTATCGCCCGAGACACGAAAATTTAAAACGGAACCAACGAAAAAAATAGAACTTGAGGATTCATCCGATGGCACGTGACTTAGCGATCGATCTCGGCACCGCCAACACCTTGGTCTATATGAAAGGCAAAGGCATCGTTCTTAATGAACCTTCGGTGATCGCCATGAATCGCCAAACTGGTGAGGTTTTAGCTACGGGTCATGAAGCGTGGCAAATGATTGGCCGAACCCCTGGCTACATTGTGGCCGTTCGCCCACTACGTGGTGGGGCTATTACTGACTTTGATGTCACCGAGCGCATGATTCGGCTTTTATTACAGCGTGTCGGAGTTAGTCGTTTTACCCGTCCAAAGGTTGTTATCTGTGTGCCGTCAGCAATTACTGAAGTCGAACGGCGCGCCGTGACTGATGCGGCTCGTCGAGCGGGAGCAGCGGACGCACAATTGATTGAGCAACCTATGGCCGCGGCTATTGGCGCCCAATTACCCATCGATGAACCGATCGGAAACATGATCATCGACATCGGTGGCGGTACGAGTGAAACGGCGGTCATCAGTCTCGGTGGCATCGTGGCCCTGGAAGCAGTCCGAGTCGGCAGTTTTGATATTGATGTCGCTATTCAAAACTATGTGCGTCGTGAACACGGTATTGCTATTGGCGAAAGAACAGCCGAAGATATCAAGGTTGCGATTGGTTCAGCAGCGGTCACTCCCGACGAAGTTGAAGCCGAAGTCAATGGTCGTGATCTGATGCAAGGTTTACCGAAGACCGTGGTGTTGACTCCAGAAGAAATTCGTTACGCGATTGACGATACGGTCACGCAGATTGTGCAATCAGTTGTGCGTTGCTTAGCGAAAGCTCCAGCAGAATTAGCTCAAGATTTTTTGGGTCGCGGTATACATCTTGTTGGCGGTGGTGGTTTGTTGCGCGGTTTGGCTCAGCGCATTGAACTAGAAACGCATGTTCCTGTGCTCATGGCTGATATGCCACTTGAAGCGGTCGTCCTTGGCGCTGGTCATTGCATTGAAAACTATGATCAACTGAAGCGCATGTTTATGGGTCAACGACGCTGAGATTACGATTTTTTGGTGATCGGCACAGCCTCACCAGATAGTGAGAGAACCCACAGTTCACCGTTGGCATCGGGCATCACAGCAACCGCTTGGGGCACGGTACCGAGTGACAAAATGCCGCAGGATGTCAGTTCATCGGTCACGCATAATGCTTGAACATTCCCGCTGCAGTAATCACTGAAGATGTACCAAGTGCCAACACTCGCGACTTGTGTACCGCGGTACACGGCCCCACCTGAAATAGAGCAGTTGTTGTCAACATGTTCGTATTCATGTATCGGGGCAACCTGAGTAAAAGTATTGTTGAGCGCCTCTTGATCGGTGTTATATGGGTGTGTTGCTTCAACGGCGCTCCAACCGAAACTGACACCTTCTGTCGAAGCGTATGGCAGGACATTGATCTCTTCCCAAAGATTTTGCCCGACGTCAGCGATCCACAGATTGCCACTGACACTGTCGTAACTCACACGCCATGGGTTGCGTAATCCCACAGCCCATACTTTGGCCGATGTCGTCGGGTCTTGCGCAGGTGCTGTTGCGAGATCAATCATCAGAATCTTGCCGAGATAAGACTCGAGATCAAGGGCGGCCCGTAGTGGATCTCCACCCGCTCCACCATCACCAGTAAAAACGAGTAGCGCACGACCGTCGGGCGAAAGTAGAAGGTCGCCACCGTTGTGATTCGGGAATGGTTGCTTCAATATCAATAATGTTTGTCGTGAAGACATGATAAATGTGCCGTCGGGATCAACGTTGAACTGATCAATAGT
The DNA here is from genome assembly GCA_937902105.1 of uncultured Actinomycetes bacterium. Classification (GTDB taxonomy): domain Bacteria; phylum Actinomycetota; class Acidimicrobiia; order Acidimicrobiales; family Ilumatobacteraceae; genus Casp-actino8. The sequence goes on along the minus strand of CALGTP010000866.1, from coordinate 1,648 downwards.
GGTGTCGCCGGCAAGGTCGGTGTAATTGACAAATGCTCGGTTCCCATCAAGGGAAAAAGTCAAGCCCAGGAGTCCTTGTTCACCACCAGGTTTTATCAACTCCGAAAGATCGGCCACTGGATCGGCGCTCGTACCGTCAGGGTAAAAGGGTCTAATAGTGCCGCCCCGTTCAACTATGAAGGTAGTCCCGAGATCGGTATCGATACTTGGGCGAATTGCTAAATCAACGGGCTCAGAAAATCCAGTCATCGGCGAGCCGAGAGTTCCGTTGAAGGAAGGTTCGCTGGGGGGAGTCGTGGCGATCTCGGTAGTACTCGTGATGCTGGGTTGATTGGTGGTCACCGGCGCTGAGGAATCAGAGACATTTACTCTGTCCGATGAGCAACTAGCAAGAGCAAGAACAGTTAGCGCGCCGAAGACTCCTTGAATCTGGGAACTGCGACGCCTCATGAACGCTCGCGTCGAATGAGTCCCTCTTGGACGACCGTGATGGCGAGTTGCCCGTCATGGGTGTAGATCGATCCAGTCGCCAGTCCGCGGGCTCCTGAGGTCGTTGGTGTCATTTGGTCGTAGAGCAACCATTCATCGGCACGAAATGGACGATGAAACCACATCGCATGATCAAGGCTGGCCATCTGCACGCCGCTGTCGGTCCAGTTCAGACCATGTGGCAGCACGGTGGTATCTAAGAGTGTCATGTCGCTGGCATAGGTCACGATGCAGGCATGCAGGGTGGGGTCGTCGGGGAGAGTGCCATCGGCACGCAGCCATACCTGTTGGCTCACAGTCGGGGTGCGAGATCGCGACATCGGGTCACCTTCGACATAGCGGATATCGATCGGTCGAGGTCTGTCGTACCACTCGCCTAAAACGGCCTTATGTGGTTCCATACGTGTCTTGAAATCAGGCAAAGTATCGGCAGCTGGGACTTGGGGCATGGGCACCTGATGAGTGAGACCATCCTCGTGGGCATGAAAACTTGCTTGCAGGTTGAAAATGGCCTGTCCATGTTGGATCGCTACAACTCGGCGGGTGGAGAAACTTTTACCGTCACGAATTCGGTCCACATCGTACAAAATCGGCGTCGTTGGGTCTCCCGGGCGCAAGAAATAAGCATGGAGTGAATGGACTCGGCGGTCACGATCGTCAATCGTGCGTGAAGCAGCGACGAGGGCCTGGCCGGCTACTTGACCGCCAAAAACTCTTTGGCGATTTTCTTCGGGTGAACGACCACGAAAAATATTGACTTCAATGACTTCTAGGTCAAGCAGGGAAATGAGATCGTCAAGGGCGTTAAACACACCTCCATCATGCCATGAAAACCGTGGTTCATGAGGGCGTAATCGTTACCGATTATTGGCTAAGGTCTTTTCGTGACACTTTTACCTTTAAACCCCGATGAACTTTTATCAACTACTCGCGCCGTACGTAAGCGCCTCGATTTTGAGCGCCCGGTTCCCGATGAACTGATTCGCGAGTGTGTCGCGATGGCCATGCAAACGCCTTCTGGCTCAAACAATATGACAATGCGCTTCATCATCGTCAAGGATGAGGCCAAGCGCAAGGCCATCGGTGCTGTGTACCGCGAATGCTTCTCGCAGTACCAAGCGATGGATGGTGTGTATATCCGCTCCATTGATAAGGGCGA
>CALGTP010000865.1 GCA_937902105.1 uncultured Actinomycetes bacterium | reverse complement strand
CCATTTATACATGCACGAGGGCATTAGAGTGAGAGTCCCCTTCCCCGCATTTGGCACCGCTCCCCCGTGCAAGGTGGGCAAGCAGCAGCTGAAGAACAACCGCCGGCAGCACCATGGCTCTTCAAGCCGGCATGGAAGGCGTCATGATGCAGGTAGGCAAGGCTTTGCTGGTCAGCAGTCAAGGCAGGAAGAGGGAGGCAACGATGTCCCCAGAGGGAACCAGCTCGGGGCAAGGTGCCAACAAGGGCAAAACAGTACCTCCTCTGCCTGGGGATGGTGCACCGGCACTGAACGGAGGCCAAAGTTCCATGGTCAGCGACATGGTGTCGGCGGCCTTGAAAAGCGCAGTCACCGGCATGTCTGTCGTGATAGAACAGCACTTGGTGGCAGCAAAGGACAGATTGGACGACCACGACAAGAAGTTTAAGAATACAGACGACAAGCTCAACTACACAAACGCGCAGATGTTGAAGTACGAAGAGCAGTTGACCAAGCTCATGGCAGACGTGGGCCACTTGAAGGTCGAGGCAGAGACGAGCTCAGCAAGAGCCATCCAGGCTGAGCAAGCACTGGCCGCAATCAGTGCAGCTGGACCGCCGCCAGGCCTGGCAGCAGCCGGCTCAGAGGCAGCTGCATCATCGTCCAATGCAGGTGGACAGAGGACTTACGAGACACCATACGAACTCAGGACACATGCTGTGTTGGGAGGCTTAGGCTGGGATGAGAGCGCAGAGAGGCTAATGGAGAAGGCTAGTTCGACACTCACCAAGGCAGGGGTTGACACAGCCACCTTCAGTGCAGTCACAGCGATAGTCAGCAGGAACAACGAGGGCAGCACGGTGCAGATGGTTTTCAGGACAGCAGGAGAGCTGGCAGCAGCCAAGCTACTGGTGAGGGCAGCACTTTGCAGAGGATGGAGCGACAAGAATATTTGGCTGGATGCCAAAAAGAGCAGGACGGAAATGAAACCCGCGAGACTTGTGCACAGGATTGCACAGGTGTTGCAAGACTTCGAAGACGCCAGAGCTGACAGGCAACAAATCGAGAAGAACATGATTGGCAAGAATGTGAGAAACGCTTCAGGCCAGCTGGGTTGGAGCAGAGCCGGCATCTGGATTTGGACAGCAGTGGCAAAGGCAAGGTACACGGTAGAGCAGCTGGACATTGCAAAGAGCTATGCGGAGGAGTGACAAACGAGCGGAGGCCCCGCGGTACCGTTGCAAGTACTAGCAGTAAACGTGGGCGGAAGATTGGGCAGCAAAGACGAGTTGAGGGCACAGTGCAACTTAGCAACACACACAGCACCAAACTGGTGCGCCATGTTCGTGTCGGAATCGGACGTAGCAGCACAACATCAAAATGATCACAACTACAGCTGCGCACACATACAACACAGGCATCACCCAGGCAAAGGCAGCAGAGCCATGCGGTGGATCATACGAGCACACTACAGCAGAGCAGTAAGAAAGTGCGTCTGGAGAGGACGCTGCGGAGCAATACACATACACACAGCAAGCACAAACATATACGCTATCGGACTTCACGCTGCCCATGGGGATGGCTTACCGGAGACGCTAAGAGACGTGGCAGTCCTTGCGAAGGGGCGCCCTTGGGGAGCCAGGCTCTTGATCCTGGGCGATTGGAACGTTGACCTCTTGCCCTCACACAGTGCTGATCCCTTCGCTGGCCATCCGGGCCGAGGGGACAGGCATGCTTTCGAGAGACGATGGCTGGAAGCGCTTGCATCTGCACTGCGGTTGGAGGTAACCGTGCCGGCAAGATGCATCGATTCACCTGGAGGTAAATGGGCAGAAGACTGCTTGGGCACACCCGTGACGAGAGTGCCGCAGGGTCAGGCTCCAGGCTTGCCTAGCCTGCTTGATTACGCACTCAGCAGCCCGGCATTGATCCACGACCTGTGGAGCTCGTGGGCAGCAGCCCCAGGAGACCACGCCATGATAGTAGCGGAGCTAACAGCAGAGTGGGAGCCTAGAAAATGGGCCAAGACCTGCTGGGCTTGCAAAGATGAAGAAGGCTGCAAGTCGTGGCTTGCCAAACACGCGGACAGGACACCAACAGACATGACAAGTTTCCAACTCTTGATGTTAACAGCGCAGAACAACTGGTCAGACAACAGAACATGCAAGCAAAGAAGCAAGGCAAGACTACCACCC
>CALGTP010000864.1 GCA_937902105.1 uncultured Actinomycetes bacterium | reverse complement strand
GTGAAGCCCTTATCGTTAGCGATCCAGCCAGCAATATCAACGACGACATCGCTCAGCGCTGAAGAATAAACACAGATCCTGTGAGTGGTGGGATGGAGGGGAACAATGACGGTATTACCTGACGTTTGACCTGCTATCAATCGAACGCTGACTTTCCTCGGGCGATCCCCACATGGATACACGGTGACATAACCGTTCTTCGTTAAAGCCTTTGCACTCACCCGCAGAACAACCGCTTGGATACGATCACTCGGCATCGGGACTTTAGGTAGATTCGTCAATTTCAGGCTCAATTGTTTTGTTCCAGAGATCATCACCTTTTTTACCGAACGCAAGCCGTGCGGCCTGCTTTCCCGCGTATCAGCAATACGTTGTGGTGTGATGATTCCAAAATCTGCTGCGGCAAACCATCCGCCGATATCGACCATGACGTCAGTCTCTGCCGATGAATATATACATACTTCTCCAGTCGAAGACTTCACTGGCACGATCGCCATAGAACTAACTGCGACAACTCGATAGAAATATAGGTTCCACAGTCGAGGGCGTCGACCGCAGTTATAGGCAGTGATGTATCCACTGCTTACGGAATTCATTGCCGTGATATTTAGAACCACCGCGCCCACTCCTGTTGCCGGGACTCCCGCAACAACGAGATCGGTCATCTTGACGCGCAACACTTGCTTGGCAGCAAGTTTCACTTTGGCGACTTCACGTAATCCTTGCGCGCTATCAGCGCGAGTGTCAACAACCCGTTGAAGACTCGTTGGGTGAAAACCGGCAGTGAAATAACCGTTCACATCAACGTAAATATGTGCTGGAGTCGATGACGCAATACAGACTTTGCCAGTGGTATCAATCGCTGCGAGTACTTCACCCGTCACTGATTGCGGGCTACTGAAATACATGTTCGGCGTACTCGGCTGAGTGCTGCTGCACGGCCAAACGGTGATGAAGCCTGCGGCATCCGCTCCAGAAGCAGTGATATTAAGACTCACCGCCGACACTCCCGTCGACGGAACTCCTCTCTCACCAAGAACAGGAATCTGCAGATTGACCCCTGGGCCGACTTTGGTCTCCCACTGCAGTGCCGACGGCGTTCCACCCGCTAACTCAATCGCTCGATCTCGCAACCAGATGGCGAATTCGGCTTGACCACTCGTCGTCAGATGTACATTGTCATCTTTCACAAACCAGCGATCGCGCGAACCTCCGATGCTTGCCGCATCCCAATCAAAGATACTCAGTTGCGGCCAGCGCAATTTCGCTGCACGTAATGCGGCGTTACCCGCTGCGTAATTGGCTATCCCATTTGTTGTGCGTCGCTCAGACATCGTCACCCAACCAATGGAGCGAATACCTTTGGCAACAAGCGATGTCATCACTTGATCGATTTCTGCACCCAAGGTGGACTGGCTGTCGTTATATCCGAGTTCGACTAGAGCAAAATCTGGGCTACCAGTGAGCGCGTTGGCGACACTGAGACCGTCAGCCACGCCGCTTGGACATATGCCAACAGTGCAACGATTTGTGAGGGCGAAGTACGAAGCCGAGCTGAACATATTCGTCAATAGTTCAGGGAGTTCACCTGATCCAGCAACGCTTTGACCAGCGATACTCTCTCCAACAGAGTCGCCAATAAATACAAAATCATCGGCACTCACAAAATCGCTGGTGACTAGACGTACATTGACCGACTTTGAATTCAGCGTGTAAGCATCGGCCAACCAAGCTCCCGTTTTTGTCACACTTTGCTCACCATTGTAAAACTTGATGCTCACATCCCATGCTGGAGTGACATTCGCTTGTGTTCCAAGAATCATCTCTACTTTGGTGATCGTGCTCAGACCCAATCGGGTCGCCAGATTCGACAGGCTGACAACACGCGTCCATTTTGCATACGGGTTGCCGTCGGCTGAGTCGCCTGGATCGTCAACTGCAGGAAAGTACACCCCTGCGTTGCGTGCACCATTGGACGAAGAAAACTCAGTCACTACGGGAACCGTCGGTTTATCTGGGCGCACTCGGATTGTTAAGGCCGTATCAACAATGGCACGGTCTGTACGCGAATCCTCACGAATAGCCAAAGTGCCTTTGGCACTATTCCTTGAAGCAGCCCCACCATAAACCTGACAACTTTGAGTATCGCAGGTCTTTGCATATGTGTAGCGGCCTTGGGCTAGCGAGTACGACCGCGCCGCTACCGCTTGGGCCCGCAGCGCATTGATTCCGAGACCACCCGCAGTGTCACCCCAAGAGGCCGGCGACTCGCGTGGTACGACGCCGCGCAAATACTGCTCAAGTGGAACATTGTTGACCGTGCGATTTTCACCTTCCGAACCGTTGGCAGCAAAGATCTTGCCGCGATAGTGAACGACGTTGCCAGTTGATCCGCACACGCCAAGCAGCGATCCCGGTGCGGTGGTCGCTCGATTACCGTTGGGTACAGAGAAAGTCACAATCGGATTCCCATATTTCGCGGTCCCCTCTCCCAAAACAGTCCAGCCAGACTCCGCCGACAAGGGGTCAGAAGCAGACGGACAAGTGATCTTGGATGAGCCGTATACGCGATAGGTATACGTTGACTGCACCCCATTCGCTGAAATCTCGCGCGCCACGAGGGATGCGTAAGTTCCTGGAACAACAGGCCCACCAGTGAGTACAACCCTGGCCGTACTATCTGACGAGATGACTGCCGTTTGTAAACCATCATTGGCCGATAGACGGACCGTCATTCGTTTATTGGCAGCAGTCACAGCATTTTGGGTACCGCCGTAATAATGATCGAGAATCCAGGTCCAGTCTTTTGCCTTTTGCTCCGCAGTTAGGGTTATGTCGCCGTAACTGCCAGTGGCCCAACCGTAAGCACCGTATTGACTCATCCCCCGTCCATGACCGTAACCCTGACCCTCAATCACGATCGCCACACCAGCAACAGGATCGGCGGGAGTTGCTCGCGCCGGACTCACTGGACTTGAGAGGAGCGCGGAGGTGGCAATCAACAATCCACCCAAAGTGGTAAGCGAAGTTCGTCGAATACTCGTCATTAAGTTACGCACATACAGTTATCGGTCCAAAAAACGGGTTCCTAAAGCGATTTCAGGGCTCGTTGAGGACCTTTTCAGGCACCCCACACCGTACCCGTTTCTACCGAATTTGTCCCGTCACCAACTACAAAAGACCTTTTCAGGGGCGACAGGCTCGTACTGCCAACTCGTCTACTAGGTCATTCATAGGGTCTCCACTGTGACCTTTTACCCATTGGAAACTCGGCCTCTTCGCCGGATCCAAGGCTTCGTACATAGCAATCATTGGCTTCCACAAATCAGTATTGGCAACCGGCTCTTTCTTCGCATTGCGCCAACCGTTCGCTTTCCAGCGCACCCACCAGCGATCATTAAAACATTTCACGACATAGGTCGAATCACTGACGATGACCAAGTGTTTCATTTCCGCATCTGCGATTGGGGCATTGACGCGTATTGCCTCCATCGCCGCCATCAGTTCCATGCGTTGATTGGTAGTCCCACTCTCGCCACCAGAATCATGGCGTTCACCATTCGGAGCCAAGGCCCACGCCCAGCCACCTGGGCCAGGGTTGCCGCTACATGCCCCATCGGTATACACGAGTAGCGAGTCTGACTGTGTGGGGGACCCAGGTGATGAACTCATAAGCCGACCATATTCTCACACTCAAACGCGGATTGCGGTGACTACCAATCGGTAACTCTGCGAGACTGAAGGAATGCTGTTTGACGGTTCCATGCACCAACTTCCAGATACCGACCCCAGCGAAACTCAAGAGTGGCTTGATTCGCTGGATTCGGTCATCAATGTGCACGGCAAAGTGCGTGCCCGCTATCTGTTATCGCGATTGCTGGAAAAGGCACAACAAAGTCAAGTGAGTTTTCCTGCCACCGTTTCCACGCCCTACGTCAACACCATTCCACGCGACCACGAACCATGGTTTCCAGGTGACGAACATATCGAGCGTCGCATCCGCGCCTTCATCCGTTGGAACGCTGCTGCCATGGTTGTGCGTGCTAATAAAAACGCCGAAGGAATTGGGGGGCATCTTTCAACCTTTGCCAGTTCGGCCAGTTTGTACGAAATTGGCTTCAACCATTTCTTTCGCGGCAAGGATGACGGCAATGCCGGCGATCACATTTATTTTCAAGGTCATGCGGCACCAGGTATTTATGCACGAGCATTTTTAGAGGGTCGTCTGAGTGAGAACGATCTCGATCATTTTCGCCGTGAACTTACTCGACCTGGTCAAGGACTTTCTAGTTACCCCCATCCGCGGCTGATGCCCGAATTTTGGGAGTTTCCGACGGTGAGTATGGGACTTGGCCCGATCAGCGCCATTTATCACGCCCGTTTTAATCGCTATTTGATGAATCGCCATATTGACGACACCAGCAATAGCCGAGTTTGGGCATATCTCGGAGACGGTGAAACCGACGAGCCAGAAACTCTCGGAGCATTGTCGTTGGCGGCGCGCGAACAACTAGACAATTTGGTCTTCGTCGTGAATTGCAACCTGCAACGACTAGATGGACCAGTGCGTGGCAATGGCAAAATCATTCAGGAACTTGAAGCAGTGTTTCGCGGTGCTGGATGGAACGTCATCAAAGTCATCTGGGGTTCCAAATGGGACAATCTTTTGGCTCAAGACGACGACGGCGTTTTACTGAATCAAATGAACGCCACCGTTGATGGAGAATTTCAGCGATACACGATTGAGAGTGGCAACTACATTCGCGAAAACTTCTTTGGACCCGACCCACGTTTGCGTCAGATGGTGGCCCACTTAAGCGATGATGAACTCAGTACCTTGCCGCGCGGTGGTCACGATTACCGCAAGTTATACGCCGCTTATCGCGCTGCAGCACAGAACTTAGGGAGTGGACGCCCGACAGCGATTTTGTGTAAGACCGTTAAGGGTTGGACACTAGGTCCCGATATCGAAGGCCGTAACGCAACACATCAAATCAAAAAAATGAATGCTGAACAGATTCGTTTATTGCGCGACCGACTCCACCTCAACGAAGAAATACCAGACTCGGCCTTACAAGGCGATATGCCCCCATACTTTCGTCCACGAGAAGGTTCGATCGAATATCAGTACCTCATGGAACGTCGCCGTGGATTGGGTGGCTCGCTTCCCAAGCGAGTCATTCGCGATCGTCGACCACTTGAGTTGCCAGCAGACAGCGTGTTTACTGAATTTGATGCCGGGTCCGGCGGACAAGCAGTCAGCACCACGATGAGTTTCACCCGCCTGTTGCGGAATTTAGCTCGAGACGAAAAGTTCGGCTCGCGCGTAGTACCGATTATTCCCGATGAAGCCCGCACATTCGGCATGGACTCACTATTTCGAGAGTTCAAAATCTATGCATCACAGGGTCAGAAGTATGAGCCTGTTGATCACGACATGTTGCTCTCATACGCGGAGGCAACCGATGGACAGATTCTGGAGGAAGGAATCACTGAAGCGGGTGCAATGAGTAGTTTCATTGCATCGGGTACGTCATACGCCACACGCGGTGTGCCAACGGTGCCGTTCTACACATTTTATTCAATGTTTGGTTTTCAGCGAGTCGGTGATTTGATCTGGCAAGCCGCCGACGCGCGCACACGTGGATTCTTGTTGGGCGCAACCGCTGGTCGAACCACTTTGATGGGCGAAGGATTGCAACATCAAGATGGACATAGCTTGGTTTTGGCCTCAACGGTTCCCGCCTGCCAGTCCTATGACCCAGCGTTTGCCTATGAAGTTGGAGCCCTCGTCAAACATGGTTTAGGTCGTATGTACGGCGGCGCTAGCGGACCAAATGGCGAAACTGATCCCGACGTTTTCTATTACCTCACGTTGTACAACGAGAATTACATCATGCCGGCGCGTCCCACAGGAGTGACAGACGCCGACATCGTTTCTGGTTTGTATCAATGGCTGGCCGCTCCAAGTGGACCCGATGTCAAACACCGCTCCACGATTTTGTTCAGCGGTTCGGCTCAGGGTGCTGCGATTGCGGCCGCCGAAGAACTGCGGACGCGCTTCAATGTTGCTGTTGATCTTTGGTCGGCAACGTCGTATAAGACATTGCGCGAAGACGCCTTAGCGGTCGAACGCCATAACCGCCTTCACCCTAGTCATCCGCCCAAGGTAGCGCGAGTGACAGCGCTCTTAAGCGGGTGCAGTGACCCAGTGATCGCCGTCAGCGACTTTATGAAAATTGTCCCTGAACAGATTGCCCGTTTCGTACCAGGACGTTCATTTACAGCACTCGGAACTGATGGCATGGGGCGCAGCGATACGCGCGATGCATTACGTTCCCACTTTGAAATTGACATGCCAAATATCGTTGTCGCGGTTCTTGCAGCACTCGCACAGTCTGGGGCAGTGAGCCCCGACATTGTTCAGCAAGCGATTGCCAAGTACGACATCAAACCCTCTCGGACGGATCCGTATATCGTTTAAAAATCCGTCATTACTCGGCAGACTTTGAGTACCACTTACGTAGGGCAATCGTGCCGTAGAGGAATGATCCACTAGCGACAATCAGACTCACGGCTCCACCGAAAACGAATACTGCGGTTTCATTCATGATTGCTTTTTCCCTCCAATGACCAACGCTCCCAACGCTAAAATTGATGGGACCCAGATGCCAACGTAGATGCCGTTGAGGCGACCAGCGATGTCAGTTTTGTCGGCACTGAAGTACAGGCTGATGCTAAATACAAAACTGGCTGCTGCAGCCAAGATAAGAGCGATTTTAAAAATTGTTTCAGGCTGAAGTTTTCTTTTCATAAACCAAACTTAGTCGCAACTCTTTTCACTCACAGCGTCAAGAAGGTAAAAATCTTTTATAACGCTCGCAAAATGTCGGCAATGATGTCATCGACATGTTCGAGCCCACAACTCAGACGAACAGTCCCGCCCGTGATTCCGCAGTCCGACAATTCTTCTGAGGTCATTCCAGCATGAGTCGTCGACGCTGGATGAGTCACCAAGGTTTCGGGGCCGCCCAAGGAAGTCGCTGGGCGACAAAGTTGCACAGCGCTCACGAATTTAGACCCAGCCTCCAAACCCCCTGCGAGATCAAACGAAAGAACGCCACCATGCATACGGTATTGACGCTGACCTAGAGCGAATTGCGGGTGAGATTCGAGGCCGGGATGACGCACCCAATTCACTGCAGGGTGAGATTCAAGAGCCCGACCAACGGCGACTGCCGTCGCTCCTTGTTGGCGCAATCGCGGAGCCAATGTGCGCAGACCGCGCAGACCGTTCAGGGCGTCGAAGGGTGAGGCGCAAGCACCTTGTAAAACGGCGAATCCCCACAGAGCGTCAATCAGATCACGTTCACCGGAAACGACACCCAAAGTGGCATCGTTGTGGCCAGCCATGGCTTTAGTCGCCGAATGCACGACCAAGTTCACGCCGTAATCAAGCGGACGCACCCCAAGTGGCGTTGCCAACGTGGCATCAACAACGGTGATCGGGCCGGCGATGGCACCGAGTTCGTCTAAATCAATGAGATCAAGCAATGGATTCGCCGGTGTTTCCGCGAATACCAACATTGTGCGCCCAGGAATGATGGCTTGACTGAATGCGCCAGGGACAGTCCCATCAACAAATGTGACATCAATGCCAAAGCGCGGACAGACTCCCGCGAGTAACTGCATGGTGCCGCCATACAACTGTTTTTGGGCCACGATGTGATCGCCTTTGGAACACAAGCCTAAAACAATTCCAGCAATGGCCCCCATACCCGAGGCGTATGCCCGGGCTGCTTGCGCGCCTTCAAGTTCAGCGACAGCACTTTCAAAGGCGTTGACAGTTGGGTTTCCGTGGCGACTGTAGAACTTTTTGGCCTGCGTCGAGTGGGCCAACTGTCGCCCTTCTTCAAGGGTTCCCATTTCGTACGTCGTTGACGCCCACAAAACAGGGGCCATTGACAATTGACCATCTGGACGACCGCCGCGGACAGCCAAGGTTTCGGGCTGAAGATCTGCCAAGTTGGGATTATCGGATGTGGACATAAATCAATTTCTGATAGTGGTCTCAGTACATCTAGTCAAGCATGACTAGATGCCTATCAGTGGTTCCATTTACGAGCGAGTCGTCAGTTTCTACGCAATTTTCGTCAAGGTATCCATAAGTTTCTCTTTTCACCAAAAAAATCTGCAGAAAGATGCGATGGATTGCTTACTCCAACCTCGGAACGAATAACAGCAATCAGCGCCCATGTTTTGGTCGCTCCACCGAGGAAACGAGACTTATGATGACTTTTGTTGGGATGCCCCGAGCGCTGGTGACTCTGCGCCATACGCCCGATCGGCGCTCGGTCGAGGCTGCCCTGCAGCGTATTGGCTACACGGTGCGCGCAACAGATGACCATGCTGTGAGCGAAGTTTTGCTCCACTCATTCCGTCCCGTGCTGCTGATCAGTGATGCCATTGATCTTTTTCCTGTGGTCAGCGCCTTGATGCTCCAGGTGCGACGCTGCAACGAAATCTATGTCATCGTTATCGGCGCCAACACTCATACCGAGCGCATCGCCATTTTGCGGCATGGAGCCGATGAAGCGCTGCCCACGGGTGTCGCTCCCGAAGAAGTAGCGGTGCGGTGTCAGGTGTTGATGAGACGCTCACGCGAATTTCTCCATCCAACTCTTTCATTGAATGAAGCGACACATTTATATTTCGGTCCCTTGATCATTGATTTAGCTCGTCGCGAAATGACGGTCAACCACTTCCCCATCGCCAGCACTCGACTGGAGTTTGAGTTATTTGTCCAACTGTGCCGGCGTCCGCTTGAGGTATGCAGTCGCAAAGAACTTGTGAAAACAGTCTGGGGACCAACTTGGGTCGGTGACACTCACATTGTTGATGTACACCTCTCAAATCTTCGCCGCAAACTCAATGAGCGAGCCCCCGAGTTGCGTTTTATGCATACTGTGCGCGGTATCGGATTTCGTCTCACCGATGACTTATTGCAATTAGCAGTCCATGATTTGGCCTCATCGCGCACGCTTCAGATGCAAAATAGATCGCTAGGCGTACTCAGCAGTTAGCCACCAATTTCCAGCGAACACTTCAACAAGATAGGCCCGTTGCCCATCAGGAACTTGGACGACGAGTTGAAATCGGGCGACACGACGCGATCGCTCATCCCACCATCTTTCTTCAACGGGCCACGGTCCCGCCCAAGCCACAACCTCATGATTGGCCCCCTTGAGAGTCAACGTTGCCGGGGGCGCACTGACGAGCCCGCGTCCACTCACTGAGACTGAGTGACCTCGTTGATCTATGACTGCAACAGATAATGCTTCGTGGAATACGACTGCTGGAGCAGGAGCAGGAAGCGAGCCTGGCCAAAGATTGGGATCAGCCGAGGAATCATCTTGAGGGCGCAATAAGAGTTGCTCACCCGCAGCAGCAGTTGAACCCAAATCAGCCACGGAAATCATGTCGTAGACCTGTCGCGGATCACGACCTCCATTCCAGGATGCAACAGTGACTCCCTGAGGACCCAAAAAACCAATCACGCGAGTGATCGCCCGCGCCGCAGTTTCATCGGCTTGCGATCGCCCTCCCCAAAAGCCTTCTTGAGTACCAGCATCAGATCTGATCTCACTTGGCGTGATGCGCAACATCGTGATGCCTGCCGATGGTGGATCGGCGCCGTTGATCCAACCATCAAGTTGCCAACGCACTCGATCCAACATCGTCGACGAGTGCATACCCTGCGAGCGATACCACACTCTGTGTGATGTCTCGCCGTGTTCACTGTCGGCTTCAATACGCATCCGTGTGCATATTTGGCCGCGCTCATGAAAATACGTTCCAAGTTCATCGGTCAGAGATTTGGCAGCGAAAACGAGCATATCCAGTTGCAAAATTGGGTCATCAAAAACTCGCGTGATGGAAAGATCGGCTGGTGGCGGAACAGTTGCCGGTGGTGTGTCATCGGTGCCACTGGCCAAACGATGCAAAACCAAACCGATGGATCCAAAACGATCAACAAGATGTGTCGGTGACAAGGCGGCGATATCGCCTAATTGACGCAATCCGAGACGTTCCAACAAATCAATCAACTGTGCTGGACAACCAGCGACCGAGACCAAGACTTTGACTGCGTAGGGAGCCAAGAATTCTGCCGTGGCTGATGATCCTGTCGGGATCACGATCGGCATCCCCCGATGAGCCGCTGAACGAGCGGCCAGGGTGGCTGCTATTCGACCGTCGGCGATACCAACCCCCATCCCACCGCCTGCTGACAGCACTGCCTCAATATCAAGAGACTCCCCCAAGGCCTTCACGCCAGCGGTCGCCAAAGCAATCAGACGAATGGCCAGTGCATCATCACCTCCGACATATCGCGATGGGCCCCGCGTGGCCAGCAGCAATGATCCTGGTGTTGCTACATCAATCAACGGCACCAAAGTGCCGACTGAACGCACTACTGGCTCAAATAATCGGGCATCTCTTTCAGGATCATGAGGGACGATCACTACATGCGGGCAGGCTCCTTGAGCTTGACGTCGGCGCTGACCTAAACGAACACCTTCGCTCCAGGCAGCGGGTGAACAACAAGACACCCGTTGCGCATCGAAGACTGCCAATGGTTGTGATGGGGCATATATCTGCGGGTTGTGAACTATGGCTGCAATGAGAGGCCATGCGGGACTGTGTAAGACCGCGCAACGCGGCGGTTGTTGTGGAGATGACATGGCTATCCAGTACGACGCAACGGCACAACAACACCGGCTTGTTCTACAACCGCGAACTTTTCGGATTGTTGAACAACTGCCGATAACTGACCTTGGGCATCAGGAAGCCAAACCTCGTGCTCGGTGGCGCGGGCGCGCCTACGACCATCAAGTTGCAACACAACTCGTCGGCGTTGCAAGTGACCATGACCTATACCCACACCTTGCCATTCAACGGTTGTCGCGTTGAGTCGTATGTCCACTGACAACGGAGCAGGATCTCCAACTATGACGAGGATGCCACCGCGTGTTTGTACGCGCGTTTGTACACGTCTCATCAAAGACAATGGCAATGATGTGACTAAACGTTGTGCCAAAAGAAGCACATCAACACCGTCGACGAGAGCCGAGAGCACTGCTGCCACATCGGGTCGTTGTTCACCATGATCACGTGCTCCCGTAGGGTCGCTGACAAATATCGTGCGTTCAAGAGCGACACCAAGATCGGCGGCGGCTAGAACACCAACTGACGGCAGACCGACTACTCCGGCCCATGAACCAGATTGTGTCGATGCCACCAACACCGCTAGAGCACTTGACATGGCGGCCGAACCAGTGCAGGCAAGTGTGTGCCCTCGCACCAGTCCGAGTGGAAGAGGATCGTCAGATGAAACGCCAAATAACGGAGCGAGTACGGGATGTATCGGCAGCAAACGTTCGTGCGCCATCACCAGATGCGCCCCAGGAATCTGAGTCGCCAAGAGGGCGGAGAGTGCCTGCGGGGAGAGGGAACGAGGTTCTGAAGTGGTGTTGCCAACAGTCATAACGACGACTATAGCGAACAGGTGTTCGGTAGTTTCTAGGCGGACTTTTTTGTTAGCCCGTCCAAGAAGTCAACAAAGCCGCGAGAGCCCATGGCGAAATAGTCCGCTCCTAGTTTGCCAGCATGTTCGGCATCTTGAATGGCTCCGCCACCGAGAATCACTGGCACACCTTGACCAATCTCCTCCCGCAAGATGCTCAAAGTCTCCACAACCTTGGGGAATGATTGACTTGAAGTCACGCTGACTCCAATCGCCACCAGTCTGTCCATCCGCTGAGCCGCATGTACGAAGGCACTCGCTGGGGTATCTGGCCCAAGGTCAAGCACATCCCAGCCCTGCAAACTCAGCAGACAACTCAACATCGAAAGAACGAGAGCGTGACGTTCTCCTGAGGGTCCACCAATCAGAACTGAACCGCGATGACGACCTATACACACAGCGCGTTCACTCAACCGCCCAACAAGTTTGGTCATAATCGCGCTGGCCTGATGTTCGACGGCGATATCAATTTCACCGTTAGCCCATTTTGTTCCGAACATGCTCATTACTGGGGTGACAATCTCCATGAGAACATACTCAACTGATGCTCCGGCTTCAATTGATCGATGAAGGACACTCCACGCCCCCCCAGTATCTCCGTTAAATAAACAGCGTTCAAGCTCCACAACATAATTTCCTGTGCGACGTGCATCGGGCAATTCATGCCGGCGGTTTTTGCGTTCAGCGACTGAACTGACGAACTCATCAAGATCCTGACGAGTGACGCGCCATACGCCACCCACCTTGGTCGCTACAAGCTGACCATTTTTTACATAGCGATAGACCGTCATGTACACAACGCCGAGTGCCTCGGCAGCCTCATGAAGGGTTAGGTCCTGAGAAGCCACTTCCACACGCTAAGAGAACGGCTCAAGCCGTGCATGACTTTGCCCGAAAGAATCTCCTGGATAGGTTGCACAATGTCTGCTGGATGCCAGGTGGCGCCTATCTCGCGAGGGTGATTCAGCGAGAAGTCCAGTTTTCCCGAGCCAGGCGGCTGCGCTCAATCAAGTGTGCTGGGACACGGCTGTCAACGACCACTCCATCGCCTGCGGACTCGGTTGTAGCGGGGGCTGATACCTCTTCAGGACCTACTAATTCTTCCAAAGTCGGGGGGACCATGCCCGGCTTCCAGTACTGGTGAAGGTCGCGGACGATGTCGCCCAGTCCGGCTGAGTTACTGCCTGTGGCGAGGTCAACAGTGATCATGTTCTGATACACATGCACGCCATCCACCTGGCCCGTGGCGAACAAACGCCGAGCTAGTTCGGCCGATGGGGTCACCGCCGAGACCGCGTGAGCCGTCGTGTCAGAAGCCAAAAAACGCTCGTGACCCATTCCCGAAAGGGTGCGATTGGTCTCAAATCGAACTAGCCCAGGACGACTACTTGGCTTTTCAACAACGATGACAGGTTGGCCCATATGACAACCTTAGTTCCCGCGAGGTACGGTCACAGCACTGTCGTATTTTCCGTTCGTCACAAAGGACCGCCATGTCACAACCAACAGTTGAACAATTCCACGCCGAAGCCCTCGCCTTTCTAGAGGCCAACGCCCCCCGCAAAGAAGCCGAGAAGAAATTCGTCTGGGGCGAGGGTGCCGACAAAGTCTCGATGTTTGAGGAAAAGGATCGCAAGAGCGAAACACATGATGTCGCCTTGGCCTGTGCGTGGAGACAGAAAAAGTTTGATGCTGGTTTCGGATACATCTTTGGTTCCGAGCAATACGGTGGTCGCGAACTTCCCGCTGCGTACTCAAAGATCTATGAGTCCCTTGAAGCCAAATATGAAATTCCTAACCAATCTTGTTTCACCATCGGACTTGGAATGGTCGCTCCGACAATCGTGGCGCACGGATCCGACATTGCCCGCGAGACCTACGTTCGCAAAATGTACCGCGGCGAAATCGTAGGTTGCCAACTATTCAGTGAGCCTGGAGCAGGTAGCGATCTTGCGAGTCTCAGCACCAAGGCCGAACGCGACGGCGAAGAGTGGGTCATCACTGGTCAAAAGGTTTGGACGAGCGGCGCGCACTACAGCGATATCGGTGAGATCATCGCCCGTACTGACTTCGACATGCCCAAGCACAAAGGACTCACTGGTTTCATTGTGGATATGCGTGCGCCTGGTGTGGAAATTCGCCCACTACGTCAGATGACTGGTGGCGCAAGTTTCAACGAAGTGTTCTTTAGTGAAGTGCGCGTGCGCGATGATCACCGTCTCGGTGACATCAACAATGGTTGGAATGTTGCACTCACAACATTGATGAATGAGCGCGCCGCAATCGGTGCTGGTGGCGGTGGCGGGGGGATGTTCACGCGTGTCATCGAAATGGTCAAATATTATGGACTCGAAAAAGATCCAGTCGTGCGTGACGCGTTAGCTGATTTGATCATTCACAACAAAGTCGCTGGGTTCAACAACCAGCGCGCCATGGATAAAATTAAATCTGGTCAAATGCCTGGTCCAGAAATGAGTATGGCCAAGTTGGCAGGAACTGCGAACATGATGCGGATGGGTGATTTTGTGTCGATGGTGCTTGGACCCAAACTCATTGCTGATAGTGGCGAGTGGGGAACCTACGCATGGAACCAACTGATTCTTGGAACTCCCGGTGGACGTATCGCTGGTGGCTCAGATGAAGTGATGCGCAACATCGTGGCTGAACGAGTTTTAGGAATGCCTAAGGACCCAGGTATCGACAGCAAGAGTCCGTTCAACGAACTACGCAAATAGTCGCTCTCAGAAAAGCGTCGGAGCATCAAAGCGGCCGGTCCGCGGCACACCCGACCACGGCACAAAATTATCCATGAACGCCCAACTGCGACGATGAATCGCCGACGGCCCGTATCCCTGCAGAGCGGTGCGATGCCAATGACATGGGTACCCCTTATTGGTATCAAGACTCCACAGTGGGTAATCAACGGCTAACTGACGCATCAGACGATCACGTGTGACCTTGGCCAAAATTGATGCTGCGGCAATCGACAGCACCGACGTATCGCCCTTCACTTGCATCACTACTTTGGGAATCAACGGTGTCACAAAATCCCAACTGCCATCGACTACTGCGGCATCGGGAGTAACGGTCAACTGCGCAAGCGCGCGTTTGGTGGCGAGTCGCTGCGCGTCCGCCATTCCAAGTGCATCACATTCAAGGTGTGAGGCGTAGCCCACGGCCCACGAGGTGCACCAATTACCCACGGTTTCAAACATCGCCTCGCGCGATTTCTCGGTGATTGATTTTGAATCCCGTACGCCAGCAAGATCCCCCGTGAGTGGCAAAACCGCTGCGCCGACAGCTAAGGGTCCCGCCCACGAACCCTTACCCACCTCATCAATGCCGACAATCACTTGATGTCCTTGCTGATGCAAGGAGCGCTCAAGATCGCGCGTCGGGACAAGTGCTGCGGAGCGAGGGGCCATCAGATGAAATGCAACCCCACATCGCCAGCGATGACTCGACCGATAACGACAAATGGCGAACCTGCAACGGTAAGTAGAGGGACCGCTTGCGGGTCAACAGCGGCCAATAAACCGCCCGATGTTTGAGGATCAAAAGCCACGGTGTCAAAGGCCGCGTCAACACCTGGGGCCAAAGAAATGTGCGACCCGACGGCGGTACGGTTACGCGCGTCTCCCCCTGTGCGCACGCCACGTTGCGCCGCCGCGAGCACACCGGGGTACAACGGCAATAACGCAGTGTTTATTTCAAACTGACATCCCGAACGCTCAGCCATCTCCCAGCCATGGCCAGCCAAGGCGAAACCAGTCACATCGGTCACGCCATGCACCCCATCGACGGCCTGTAAACGCTCGCTTGCATCGCGATTTAACTGTCGCATACCAACAATCGCTGCTGCTTTTTCTGAGTCGCTGCCCCCAGCTAAAGCAATGCCGGTTCCGAGTGGTTTGGATAGCAGTAGAACATCGCCGTCTTGCGCACCACCCTTAGTAAAAATACGATCAGGATGAACCGTGCCCTGCACGGCCAGACCAAAAATTGGTTCTGGGTTGCGGATCGTATGTCCACCTGCAACCGACCCGCCCGCTTGCACCATCACCTCAGCGGCTGCCGCAAAGATTTCAACGATGGCTTGACGTGGAAAATTCTCGGGAAAAGCCGCCACATTCACGGCCATCAAAACCTTTCCACCCATGGCATACACATCACTGCACGCATTTGCAGCAGCGATCGCTCCGAAGTCTGAAGGATCATCGACGAGGGGTGGGAAAAAATCCGTCGTGCTGACGAGGGCGATGTCATCGCTCACTTTGTACACCGCGGCATCATCAAAGGGAGCCAAACCAATCAACAAAGCGGGGTCAATAGAGACTGGCAATTCATCCACGAGCCCAGCTAATAAGTCCTTACCCCACTTGGCGGCACAACCACCACAGCTTGTCCACTCAGTGAGTTTCAGTGGTGCGCCATCGAACATAATCTCAGTCATAGAGCGAGCCTAGAGTGTGATGATGTTCGCCGTTGGTCCCTACCAATTTACAAGCGAAGATGCCCACAACACATGGCTCAAATAAGCCACTCGTCAGCACCACGGTCGACCTTTTCAAGCGAATACGTCACAGAAGTTTGAGTAGTTCGGCAAGTGGTTCACGGAAATCTCGTGTGGCTTGATATCCGGCATCACGCAAAGCCTTATTGTCCAACACGCTGTTTACTGGACGCTGAGCAGGACGAGGTGGTTGCAGTTCAGCGGTACTGATTGGGAGAACCATGGCCGGGTCTTTGCCCATCAGTCGCACTATCTCCTGCACAAATCCATACCAACTGACAGCCCCTTGATTTGTGCCGTGAAACAAACCAGAACGGCGATCAAGCGCAAGGCGATACAACAACGGTGCTAGATCAGAAGTAAATGTCGGATGACCAAACTGATCATCAACAAACGATAGTGAATCGCGTTCTTGAGCCAACTTGTGCACGGTCTTGACCATGTTGTTGCCATGAAAACCACACACCCATGATGTGCGCACGACTGCCACGCCGCTCTCAAGAGCCATCGCCTCTTGCTCGCCAACTAACTTCGTTCGCCCATAGACACTCTGCGGATTAGGCACATCAGTTTCAACATAGGGGCCGATCTTGCTTCCATCAAATACATAATCGGTGCTGACATGCACGAGATGAGCACCGATCGCATCACTCGCTTCAGCGACCCAACGAACTGCCATACCATTGACCAACATTGCTGTCTCGGCATTACTTTCACAGGCATCAACTGCGGTAAATGCGGCACAGTTGATGACAGCGTCTGGACGCTCACCAGCAAAAACATCATGGACTGCTTCACGACTGGTGATGTCGACTGTGTCAATGTCAATGCCGAAAGCATCGTCACCACCACCAGTAATCACGCTCATCAGATCCCGACCAAGTTGACCATTGGCGCCAGTCACCAAAATCTTCATAATGTTTCGCTATTCACAGACCGGCACGAGCCTTCAGGGGCTCCCACCATGCTCGGTTGTCGCGATACCATTCCACAGTTTCAGCAAGGGAATCTTCAAAGGTGCGACTTAATGTCCAGCCGAGAGCGCTCAACTTGTCGATGTGCACTGAATACCGACGATCATGCCCTAACCGATCAGCAACGGGAGTGATCAAACTCTCATCACGACCACAAAGCGCGAGTAGCCGATAGGTGATTTCGCGATTGGTAATTTCATTATGCGCCCCGATGTTGTACACCTGACCGACTTCACCTTTTTGCAGGACGAGGTGCGCAGCGATGTTGTGATCCTCAACATGGATCCAGTCACGAACATTGCCGCCATCGCCATAGAGAGGAACTTTTTTACCGTCTAACAAGTTTGTTGTAAACAACGGAATCAATTTTTCAGGAAACTGGTACGGGCCGAAGTTATTTGAACAGCGGGTCACAATGACAGGCAGACCGTAAGTTGTGACATACGACAAAGCAATGAGATCGCTCGAGGCTTTGGATGCCGAATAAGGCGAACGCGGACACAAAATATCTGTTTCGCTGAATGAACCTTCGTCGATGCTGCCGTAGACCTCATCAGTTGAGATGTGCAGAAAACGTTGGACCTCAACTTGTCGGGCTACATCGCACATGACGTTGGTGCCGTAGGCGTTGGTCCGCACAAATGCATAGGGATCAACAATTGAACGGTCAACGTGACTTTCAGCTGCGAAGTGCACTACTTGGTCGTGACCTTTCATGGCAGCCAATACTTCATCAGCATCACAAATATCACCCTGCACGAATGTGCAACGTTTACCATCCACCACATCACGGATGCTTTCCAGATTGCCGGCATAGGTCAATTTGTCAAAAATGGTCACCGAATCATCGCTATTAGATAGCAACCATCGCACATAATTCGATCCGATGAATCCTGCTGCGCCCGTGACAAATAGTTTCAACTCAGGTCCTCATCGGCCAATAGGGACGCCGACCGATCGCAAGATCACAGCGCATTGGGTTTGTACGATCGCGTTCACTCATGATTGGATCAGTCACTCCCCAATCGGCACCAATGGCTGGATCATTCCACGCCACGCCTAGTTCATCAGCAGGGTTGTAATAGCCATCAACGAGATAAGTCATGACCACTTCTGTGAGAGCTGAAAAACCGTGGGCCACTCCTGGTGGGATGTACACACCTCTATGGTTTTCCCCGCTGATCTCAATCATTTGTGTTGCACCGTCGGTCGGGCCACCTTCGCGTAAGTCATGAAGCACTACGCGAATCGTGCCGACTGGCGTGTACCAATAGTCTGATTGATGCATGTGATAATGCAAACCAACAAGCGCTCCAGCTTGTTTGTTGGAACGATTTCCTTGAATCATCTCGCGCCCATTAGGGAACCACTCGCGGCGATAGGTCT
This sequence comes from uncultured Actinomycetes bacterium, assembly GCA_937902105.1. Classification (GTDB taxonomy): domain Bacteria; phylum Actinomycetota; class Acidimicrobiia; order Acidimicrobiales; family Ilumatobacteraceae; genus Casp-actino8. Next base: position 1,065 of record CALGTP010000864.1, on the reverse strand, counting down.
CAATAAATAGGCCGCGCTGATCACCGTGAATTGTCGGCTCAACGATAAAGACACCGTCGATTTTGTCACTCGCAGATACCTTAGACATTGTTTACTCCGTGTCAATCTGGCAATGATCGCCAATCATCAAGCGCAAGGCGCGCGGTCTCTTTTGTGAGCGAATAACTTCAGCCTCGCGTCCGATCAAGCTGTCTTCAAGCCGTTTGATGTCAATGATGCGACTACTTTGCATGATCACCGAGTGCTCAATTTCACTATTCACGACTTCGCAACCATCACCAATAGCAGTAAAAGGGCCAATGAAACTGTCAATAATCCGCGCTTTCTTGCCAATGACTAGCGGGCCACGCAGGATTGAGTTTCGCACAGTGGCTCCTGCTTCGACAACTACTCGCCCATCAAGAGTGGACAAATCGTCAACGTCACCATCAATGCGTGGTGTTATAACCTCAAGAAGCAGACGATTGGCTTCAAGTAACGGTGTCAACTTGCCGGTGTCAATCCACCAACCAGTCAGCAATTCTTGACGCACTATTTTGCCTTGATCAACAAGCCATTGAATGGCATCCGTGATCTCAAGTTCCCCGCGTGGTGATGCAGCGATGGCTCTCACAGCCTCGTTGATTGTGCGATCGAATAAATACACCCCAACTAATGCCAGATCCGTCGGTGGGTCAGAAGGTTTTTCAATGAGACGAATGACATTGCCAGCAGCATCAAGTTCAGCGATACCGAAGCGATGTGGATCAGGAACTTTCTTCAACAAAATCTGCGCTGTAGGTGGGTTGCTTGTGAGTCGTGCCGCTTCAAATGCGTGGACGAAAGCAGCCAAATCCTGTTCTAGGAGATTGTCTCCGAGATACATCACGAAATCATCATCATCAAGAAAATCCGAGGCGATGAGAACACAGTGAGCCAAGCCCAGTGGTTCATCTTGAGGAATGAAAGTGAATCGGGCCCCGAACTGAGAACCGTCACCCAAAGCGCCCATGACTTCGATACGGGTGTCACCAACGATCACTCCGATATCAGTGATACCCGCCGCGACCATGGCTTCAATGCCAT
>CALGTP010000863.1 GCA_937902105.1 uncultured Actinomycetes bacterium | reverse complement strand
GCGTCTGCGGCATGCAAGAGCTACAGATGGCTCTCTACGAACTCCTCTGCACCATGTCAGCTCCCAACTACTCTTCCACGGTTGGTGGAGTTTCTCCTACCAGCCCTACATGCGGCACTGACCTACTACGTCTCCTGAACGCAGCCATCTCGCCTACCGGCAGTATCACCAACAAGAATGCCAAGCGCGCGTACGACACGCACAAGGACTCTTTCACAGACAAAACGAACTTCATGACCTGGTGGCCGATGTTGCTTATCCTGCAAGCAACCAAGTTCAACCTGGGCATTTCCAACAGCACCCGCATCGACGCCGTCCACGACGCGTGCGAGACCATCGAGTCCAACACTGGCACTCACAAGCGTTGGGGATTGGAAGTGATGAGCTGGAAGATGTCGTATGCAGCAAAGCGCGTCAGCAAAGAAACGAGCGATGAAGACGAGGTGCAGTCGTTCGAGCATCACATGCGCACCTATCAGCAGACTGATGATTCATCCAAGCACAAAGAGCACGCCAACGCCGCAAACGCCAACGCTAACGCTAGCAGGGAGAAGCCCTACTGCAATTGGTGCTTCAAGGAGAAGGGAGTCAAGTGGGCACACAGCGAAGACAATTGCAATAACAAGAAGCGAGCAGAGGGCGCACGTGGTGATACCGGTAATCGCATCAAGAGAGGCGCTTGTGCTGCCTGCCAGTCGACGGAGCACTACGTCAAGGACTGTCCCCTTGTCGCCAAGGTTCGTGCACTCAAGGCCGAAGCAACGGATGCAACTGATGCTCCGTCTCCGCGCCTCTCTCCGCGGCGCCAAGCGGCAGCACTCTCATCGATGCCACTGCAAGCACTCCTATCTGCGGCAGTGATCGCGTCGTCAGCCATGCCTACTAAGGCATATTTCGACACCGCTTGCACTGCCACCATGACACCTGTCCCTGATTTCCTAACCGGCAAGCTTCCTTCCAATGTCAGCATCGAGGTGGCCAACGGAAATGAATTGCGCAACAACGAACGCGGCATTTTTCAAGTGCATTGCAAGGACGGCCCACTCCCCACCTTCGATCGCGCGTTCACGAACCCAGCGCTCACCGCTACTCTCGTCTCTGGCACGCAAGCCGTCTACACGGCGCAACCCAAGCAAGATGTGGTGCTCTCGGAGAAGCACGGCACCTTCATGCAGCCGACGAGCGACGCATGTCCTGTCTGCAATCAGCACGAAGACCGGATCAACTTCAAGGGCGGCCCTGATGGCTTCACACTTGATCTGACTCCAGGCTTGCAGCCCGCATCCTCCTTCCGCGCCACTGAAAACCTCGCACAGCAGCCTCGGAATTCCTCGCCGCTGTACCGAGCCATTTTCGCGGCGCCTGTCGAACTGCCACCCAGCTCTCTTGCAGAACCAGCAGCCAAGGAGCTCCCCGAACCAGCAGCCAAGGAGCTCCCCGTATTATCCGCACCACAGCAACTGGAGCTTCTTCTCGCGCAGCCTGGTGCTACTTGCGATTCGCCTCCGCCCACCAAGACATCACCCAGAGCGAAACCCGCAGCTCCATTTCTCTCCGACGCCGCCGCCGCACGTGTCAAATTCTTACACACCTGTTTCGGAGGTGCCTTGACAGCCAACAATCTCGCCGATTTCATGCTAACGTACCCCGAGTACTCTGAGCAGATTCGCATCCCAAAGAGCTTGATGAACCGCACTGCAGCCAAAAGGCTGTTACCGCCGTGCCACTGCTGCGACCGCACGAAGCTTCGCAAGTGCAATGCACCGCCCGCGTCGACCTCCACGCCAGCGCCGCTGGCTGAAGTGCACCTGGACCTCTTCACATACCCCAACGACCCACGCTATGACGCCTTCTTCATCGATCGTGCCACACGCTGCTGCTGGCACTACGTCCTTTCCAAGAAGTCAGACCTTCCCAAGGTAGTGCAACAGTTCATCATCGACGCGAACACCCTTACCGACGCCCCGGTCGGCAGCATCTTCTACTCGATCGAAAGTGACAAGAAGTATGGCATCGACGCTGCGGCTGTGAATGACTACCTCGCTGCTCGCTCTCGCCCGCAACGCCTTCGCGTGCTCTATACAGACGGCGCCGCGGAGAGCGCCAGCGCCGGATTCGAAGAGTTCCTCGCCGACCTCAATGTGCAACATTTGATGAGCATCCCAGAAAGTCAACACCAGAATGGCCTCGCCGAGCACGGAGGAGGCGTGAAGCTCGTGAACATGATACGCCATGACCTTGATCTCAGCGGATTGGGTCCCTCCTTTAGACGGTATTGCGCCAGCCTC
>CALGTP010000862.1 GCA_937902105.1 uncultured Actinomycetes bacterium | reverse complement strand
CTGAGTGGTTTGAGGACTTTGCCAAGTTCGTCCGGATGCTACCGGAGGGCTTGCTTAAGAAACAGATGGTGTCCGTCCTCGACAAGGGCGTGAACTACACACCAAAGTTCAGGACGCTGGATGTTGTTATGAAAGATTACGACATCACCGACCTTGAGACAGGCAAGGTGCTAGAGAATGCGTTATCCAAGGCGATATCACAGGAGACTATCAACCTACCATCAATACGGTCGCAGAGCCATGCCATAATTGTTCACTTACTTGAAGAGTGCGCAAAGGCAATGGCGTCCGCGGACCCGATTTTTAGAAAGAACGACGAGCTAGCCAACCCAGATCCGGTAGCAACCGTTCTCGCACTCAAACGGATACTTATCACTGAACGTGATGGTACCGGCACCGTTCGTAAACTGACGTCAAAGACTGAAGCAATCGTCGACTTTTTAGCTATACGGAAGAACAGCACTTCCAACGAGAACGAAGGCCTAACGGACTTCCGAGATCGATTTGTCCGAAAACGAAGAGGACTAAAGAACAACTATGGGTTTGAAATCCTTGGTAACATGTTCGCGGATGAGAGTGAGATTGTAATCTTCTTCATATTCCGCCTCGACTCCAAATACGTCCAACTGCAACGAGACATCGAAAACAAGATCGTTCCCGCGCCGCTGACTCTCGACGAAGCCGTAACAATGGCTAAGGATCGGGTAGAGGTCACCAAGAACGCCCTTGAGACTGTTGCACCAGTCTCTATATTCACAACGGTAGTGCGCGGCATCCCGGCTACGAACCTTGGAACCAAGACATCTGGTCCATCCGTAAGGAACACTAGCGGACATGTCAAGCGCGCAGATCATAAAAAAGTATTCCAGAAGCTGGGACCACTCGTCCCTTACCCGTACTTGAGCAACCTGGAGTATTCGGCACTGACGGAACTCCAAAAGTCGCATATAAAGGAACACAACCGGGCGATCAAGAATGCGGGGGACACCATGCGAAAAGACGTCGCCAATAACCGAGCGGGACGAGCAACCATGGTCACGACCGCCACAGACGAACTGGAAGAGCTCGATGTAGGCCTCGTAATGATGAGCTACGATCACCCTCAAGAGTCGGAACCAATGCCCACCGAAGAACCACCATACTCCGAAGAGGATCCCGGAGAAATAGTACTGCTACAGTTGGTAGCGGAACACGAGATCGTCGACGAACAGAACCGTGGATTTGACAACACTCGAGATCCCCAGTCCTATCCCAAGAGACCCCGTCAACCCGAACGACACAACAGAGAGTACAACCTAATCAAGATCCCTCATTCCATATTTGATTCAACAAACGTCGAACCTTCTTATTGGTATTGCATCGGGGGGCGCGGCAATGGTGAGATACGCAACAACTATGTGTTAGCCAGTGACCGAGTAACAGGCACGTTCGTATACCCAAGCGGGTATGCACATGGGTTCCAATCCCTTGAAGCCGCACAACTATGCCGAACTGAAGTCACCAGGAAGTTGGTGACGATTATGAAGGGACGTGAGGAATACATGATATACGCATTCACTGAAGGGAACATGATCAAGATCCAACTGTATCCCCCAATATTCCCAGTCCACGCACAGCATACAAAGGAGGTGACGATATACAATACGTTCCCCACCAGCGAGGACGAGTACTACGCTGACCGGCTCCTCTTGGACACCCACGCACAAGGAGGAGGTACGATCCCAACTGACGTCGATGAATACCGTGCATTGTTGGTGCAGCTACGATCAACACCAACAGGGGTGCATACGATGGGTGCTACCCACATCAGCCAGAGCCCCCAAGAGTTCCGGGAGTACCCTAGTGTCACTGAGGAAATGAGGGCGAACAATAGGGGTGCCAACAACATGTATGTGACCGTGACCAACATCACCCCATCTGACTCATCGGCAGGTGACATAGGCTCCGACAACCTCCCGCTACCGACAACGGGACCACACTATCACCCACGTTGGCCGACGACTAACATTGTGCCACCCGTTGAAGAGGACAACACGCCTCGGCACCACCTTCTCAATGACTACGCCGGCGGCGGGCCACCTCAACTCCACCTATTAGGGGCCATCCTAGACGAAGGGGGAAGTCCAGACCCACTCAACAGGGCATACTTAACCCGTACACTCCCTGGTGTTACCACCAATGACCACGACAATGATCCAGAGGACATCCCTCCCCCTGTCAGACCCACACGTCCAGTAACACCTCAAGACCGACCATACCGCACACCACCCAACACTACTGGTGAGCCTATGGGCGAATGAGATGCGCGTCCGAGCAATGACGATAGTAAACTGCCAACACCACACGTAACAACGTTGGACCACAACACTCATACCATCCTGTACTACCCGCTAGATACAGCCTACTCCCGACTAGTGATACCATCACAGTCATCCATTCC
>CALGTP010000861.1 GCA_937902105.1 uncultured Actinomycetes bacterium | reverse complement strand
TGTGACTGGCACGAGAAACAGATCGCTGCCATGTTATCGACCAGGATCGTAGCTGGTTTCGGAAACATGAATCCACACTCCTCTGCCACGTAGCCAAGTGCAAGCACGCCATCTGCACACGCAGTTGCTGCATATAGCTCAGATTCAGCCGAACTTCTGCTGGGGTGAAAATCCGTGATCGCCGGGTGCGCAGTCGCCGGCGGCATCGATGACTGAACTCCAGCCGAGCAGCCAGCTCCTTCCAGCTGCACTGTGCTCGTCTTCGAGGAGTACGCAATCGGAGCTATTCCCCACATCGCAACGTAGCCCAATTGCGATCGCCGCTTATTGAGTGGATTCGGATTGCCCCCGAAATCAGAGTCCGAGTAGAACTTCCACTCTGCTGCCTCATGCAGTGACTGCCGAATTGCCAACTTTGACGTCGACGCGAGATATCGTATGATACGAACCACGAGATCAAGCGCTCCTTGACATGGCGATGCCGCATGCTGAGCAGCCACTGAAAATGCATACCGAATATCAAGCCGCGTGACCATACTGAGGTAGCCAACCATCCCGAGTGCCGTGCGAAAGTACTTCCTGCGCTCCTCCGACAGCTCTTTCAGATCGACGACTGGACCAGAGATTGGAGTCGCCATCGGCGCACATCCAGTTAGATTCAGGATCTTAAGCATGTTACTGATGTAATTCTCCATGCTGAGCCACACATAATCGTCGTCCTGGTGCACTTGTATTCCCAAATGATCGAGCGACTTGCCCTTCTCCAACCACTGCACTGGCTTGCACTCAAAACGCGTACTCAACAGCGCAAAGAACCAAACTAGATCAGCCTTCTTACCGGTGACCAAGATGTCGTCGACATAGATCACGAGGAGCACAGCTCCCCGATCACCATGCGCCGATTTGTAATAAGCCGCTGGTGCATTGCTGCCACGCACGAAACCAGGCCCTCCCTGATCCACACTGGTCACAGCCCACTCGTCAAACGTATCCTGCCATCGTTTCGGAGCAGAGCAGCTCCCATATAGCGAGGAGAGTTGATCATAGTATCTGAACACACCATCGATAGGAGACTTAACCGACAAGAACCTAGGAACGCCATCATTGAAGCGGTTTGACTGACAGAACGCTGCCCGGATGTCGACTGACGCCGTCTCAAGATAATCATCCACAGTTTGGCCAGACTTTAGTGCATGCCTGCCCGGTTGTAGCAGCATCATTCGGATTAGCGTCACATCAGCCGTCACCGCATAGTAGGGAAAATCCTTACCGTCCACCGCCTCCTTGTTCTCCTTGTCGCCTCTGACAACTATTCTCGCCTTGAATTCACTGTTGCGCTTGACATCCAGCAACACTCTGGTAGCTGTAGTGCTAGGCGACGTGAGCGCCGTGGCATACCGCGCAGTTCCCGGACGCAGCTCAACCATCACGCCCATACCGATAATGGACGAAAGCTCATTGTTAAAAGCCTGGATGACATCCTGCCGATTAGGATGACCCGCAGCTAGGAATGTTGTCCACTTGAGATTCTTCTGGGCATGAACATCGAGGAGGTCAGCCAGATATACCGACTGAGCAACGTTTCCTTCTTGATGAACATGAGTTGGCATTTCATCGGAAAGAATCATCATGGTAGTGTTCCACAAGCATGCCGCTTCCTCCACTTGGAGACCCCCAGAACCCTCCTGATCGATGAGCTGAAGCTGAAGATGTTTACGCTTCAGGTCGTAGTCGAGATCTGTACGACGGTACCGAGTATCGAGTCCAACTGCATTCGGGAACACTTTCTGCAGCGCCTCCGCCACTGTAAGCCCAGCTACCCCTTCACACCGATGACGAATATAGGGCGTGGAGCTGAGTTTCTTTCCCAGACGAACTCGCATCTTACCGTCAGCTGATGTAAGGAGCTCCCCTGTGGCCGTACGCACACGTTCTCGAGCAGTTGCTGTTTGTTCCAATTGAGGCAACTTGCTCACTGTCGCAGCTGGTTGTTGAACTCCTGTAGTCAGATCCACCTCTGTACCCGGAAAGATGCCCAGCCGACCATGCGGATCAAAGTAAAACGACCCTTTCCTAAACGTGCCTCGGTCCGTAAGCACTAGATGATGACCATCACTCTTGCCGAAGTACAGACCAGGGCATCCACGATTGCTGCCGCTGCGACCACCTCGAGCCACATGCGCTCGCCGGGCTTCATCACTCATGTGCATGTAGCCTGGTGCACCAAACGGAGCCTGGGTGAACTTAGGTTTAAGCCCACAGTTGAGCTCATACGGAGTCCGACGCAGGACGTCGCTCTCGTTCGCCAACAGATTGTGAGTGTGCGCCGCATACAACCAAGCATACGCAGAGTAGCGACCATCTATCACACCGCCATACTTGCTCGCGTCTAGCATGGCACAGTTGGCCATGCCTCTGAGAGTACGCACCACGTTGGACCCTGCCGGGTTGGTGTTAGGCCGCCCGGGCACACTGGTACCGTGACTCAAGCCCAGTCGAAGACAAGCCTCTCTGATTTGTTGACGTAGGACAGGCTCACCATCCGAGACCACATGCACGACATGGTTTCGTTTGTGCCACCCCTGGCTAATGCTGATGCTTCCAAACGCATTCGTTGTGTCGTCCTTACGGGCAAGCGGCTTCAGCATCACAAAGTCAGTTTTGTAATCCCTGCAGATCAACAGAACTTTGCACCCACCCTTTAGGTTCTTCTCCGTCGGATACACAAAATCGACGTGTATAAGCCGATGTGCCCCTTCTTCCATCGACAATGCATCCAAGTTCGCGTACATCGGCTGCCGAGCACCCCTGGAATTCGGCTGCACAAACTGCTGATATGGAAGTTCAAGATAAGCCGGCACTTGATCAGCTGTGTACTCGACGCAATCCGGAGGTTCGAAAACCACAGTCTCCGGTTGACGAACCTTATGTTGTCCTATTTCCTCCTCTGATGAAGTTGAATCTGAACCTGAATCAACTTCTTCAACATCTTCCCCAAAACCAATAGTGTCACTGACATAGATTGGTTCTGCCGACGCGGTCACATGGTCAGCTTGCACAACATGTTCCCCCCCATGTTGCAAATGCTGCAAGAGACCTTGCTCCCCGCCGGAACAACACCGTCAGGTGCTGCTGTTGACCATTCCTGTAAATCGCGGAGAACGCCTTGTCGGTGTCACCGCGGGATGGTCTGTCGCCGATTCTGGTTCAGCAATGTTGGCACGCTGACGCCTACAGTTATCACGCTGATGCGACGTATGACGGGAACCAGTTGCCTTCAACTTTCCGCGAGCACAGGTGTCGCAGGTGGTCTCAATGTTGAGATCTTTGAGCTGAATCTTCGGCTCTGCCAGGATAGTGCCGGATTTTGCACGGATAGTAAACCCCGACCATGACGGAATGCTACGAAGCACTCTGCGCGGATCAACATGCAGCGTTGCTTGGTGAAGCTGCTGAGCTGTCAGCGGCGTATTCTCAAGCAATGCTACCCGGCCAGCGATGCGCGTCGTCCATATCGGAGCTTGGTGTGCTAGCGCAGGTGACGTGACCGACATCTGCACACGGGTATTGTCAACGACCCCCTCAGCGTGCTGTTGTCGAGCAACCTGACCAGCTAACGCCATCGCTATCAGCGCCGCATACTGACTGGGGTGGACAAGCGAGCGCCCCTCATGCCCATCAGGTAACCGAATTTGACGCGACGAATTATAGTCGACGATAGATACCACGTGTGTTCCATCGCGCTGCCTCCACTCGCAGCCAGTGCCATCCTTCGGCCGGCAGGTGATAGTGTAACTTGGCGTTTCACCAAGGGTGAAAAAGCAAGAAGGCTTCATGGAGCTCGGACTGTCAGCGAACTGACAGTTGTCCATATAGTTGGTATGCCACTTACCGAACATGAGCCGGTGCTTGATCGCAACGACCTGCGCCGCAATCCCAGATCTTGGTTGCTCTACAATCGCCGTGAAGGTATACTGCACTCCTTGGACCGTGAGCCGTTCATCTATATCGTCCGCGGTACGCATGACAGCTTCCCGAGTTTTATCGTCAAGCCGAGCTTGAGGCGACACTGGTGCAAACCCATTAGTTGCATCCCGCCCACTGTAGCGATTTCGCGGTGCGCTGCTGATTGTGGTGC
>CALGTP010000860.1 GCA_937902105.1 uncultured Actinomycetes bacterium | reverse complement strand
AAGCAATGAACACGCCTCCTAAATAAATCGCGTGCATTCCTAAACCAGTCAGCATTGCCCACTTCACTTGGGTTGGCGATATTGCCGGAGCATTCGTTGCGACAGCGATCGCCCACAGAACACCAGCAGCGATCACCATCCGCAAGAACAAAAATGTCAGGGGCCCCGCATCGCGCGTACCGTAACGCGCCACAATGAAACCAGTACTCCACAGCAGCACAAAGACAACGGGAGCAGCTGCCACCATGAGAGATGGCGTAGCGCGAAATGGGCGGGCCGCCTTCGCACGACGCACCCGTCGGGCGGTCTCATGGTTTTTCTTTATCGTTGCCACTGTCGTCATAATTTTTGGTTACTCAACCTTTGGCCACGATTTGTTCGGCGATGACTGGGATCACCTTTTCACCGTACGCCCGCATTGTTTCGTCTTTTGCATCATGTTGTAAATAGACGGAGAATTGATCAACACCCATCTCACGCAATTCGTTGAGGCGCTTGACGTGTTCTTCAACCGGTCCGACGATGCAAAAACGATCAACGATCTCGTCAGGAACGAAACTTGTGTGACTATTACCCGCCTGACCGTGCTCGTTGTAGTCGTATCCCTGACGATCCTTGATGTAATCGGTGAGAGCCTTAGGCACTGGTGCTGAGTCGCCATAGCGCTCCACAATGTCCGCTACATGGTTGCCCACCATCCCACCGAACCAACGGCACTGTTCACGTCCATGAACCAGTCCGGCTTGCGTCCCATCGGTGACATAGGCCGGGGCAGCCACACAAATCTTGATACTGAGAGGATCGCGACCCACTGCAACAGCGGCATCGCGCACTGCCTTGATCGTCCACTCAGTGATACTCGGATCTGCCAACTGCAAGATAAATCCATCGCCGACTTCGCCCGTGAGCGCTAATGCTTTTGGACCGTAAGCCGCCACCCACACTTCAGCTCGCGACTTGCTCGCCCACGGCAGACGCAAATCAGCACCTTTGTATTGCACTGCACGACCATTGGCGAGTTCTCTGATCACGTGAATGCTCTCGCGCAAGGTGGCGAGGGTTGTCGGCTTACCGTTGGTGACTCGAACTGCAGAGTCTCCTCGACCGATACCAATCACCGTGCGGTTGCCATACATTTCGTTCAATGTCGCGAACAGGCTCGCCGTCACGGTCCAGTCGCGAGTCGCTGGGTTAGTGACCATCGGTCCGACAATGACATTTCGAGTCTCCGCCAAGATCTGCGCGAAAATGGGAAACGGTTCCTGCCACAAAATATGACTATCAAAAGTCCAGATATGTGTGAACCCATACGTCTCAGCTTTTTTCGCTAAGTCGACCACCCGCGCACTGGGCGGAGTGGTCTGGAGTACAACACCAATGTCCATCTTGCTCTCTACCTATTCTGCGGAAAGCCGAGATCGACTTTGCTGGTTCGGGGATCAGGCCAACGTGATGTCACTACTTTGCTACGGGTGTAAAAAGCGATCCCGTCGGGACCGTACATGTGTAGGTCGCCAAACAAACTGGCCTTCCACCCACCAAATGAGTAATACGAAACCGGAACAGGAATCGGCACATTGATGCCGACCATTCCAACATTGACATCAAATTGGAACTGCCGAGCAACGCCACCGTCGCGAGTAAAGATCGCTGTGCCATTACCGAACTGATTGTCATTAATCAGTCGCAGACCCTGCTCATACGACTTCACCCGCACCACCGTCAATACTGGTCCAAAGATTTCTTCGTCGTAACATTTCATCCCTGGTTGAGCATGATCAATCAGGCTCGGCTTCAAGAAGAAACCGTCACTGGGTGCTCCCTCACGACCATCCACCACAACTTTTGCACCTTCGCCAGCGGCCCCCGCTACGTAACCAGCGACTTTATCGCGATGTTCACCAGTAATAAGCGGGCCCATTTCACTGGATGGATCGCTACCGTTACCGACCACAATGTTGGGGATCCGACTCTTGACCTTGGCTACCAACTCATCAGCAATCGTGTCCACCGCAAGAACAACGGAGATCGCCATGCAGCGTTCCCCTGCTGAACCGTAGGCAGCACTGACTAAAGCATCTGCCGCCATATCAAGGTCGGCATCGGGAAGAACCAACATGTGGTTCTTTGCTCCACCTAAAGCCTGAACACGCTTGCCATTTTTTGTGCCAGTTTCATAGATGTAACGCGCGATGGGTGTTGAGCCAACAAAACTAATCGCCGCAATATCAGGGTGACTGAGCAATCGATCAACGGCAACTTTGTCTCCCTGCACAATATTGAATACGCCATCAGGCAATCCTGCCTGCTTGAGCAATTCGGCAATAAACATTGCTGTTGAAGGATCTTTTTCGGAGGGCTTCAAGATGAAGGTATTGCCACAAGCAATGGCATTGGCGAACATCCACATCGGCACCATGGATGGGAAGTTGAACGGCGTGATGCCCGCCACAACTCCCAAGGGTTGACGAATGTTGTACACGTCAACACCGGTAGAGGCTTGCTCCGAATAGCCACCCTTCAGCAAATTGGGGATGCCACAGGCATACTCAATATTTTCCAGACCTCGAGCGAGTTCACCCAATGCATCCGCAGTCACCTTGCCGTGTTCCTGAGTGAGCAAGGCAGCGATTTCTTTGCGATTAGCCGACACAAGTTCACGCATGTTGAACATAATCTCGGCTCGTCGCGACAAGTTCGTTGAACGCCACGCTGGTAGTGCAGCCTTGGCATTGGCAACTGCTTGATCAACCTCATCAACATCAGCGAAACCGACTGTGCCTTGAATCTGACCCGTAGCGGGGTCAAAAATATTCCCCGTGCGACCTGACTTACTACTGACGGTGTGGCCGTCAATCCAATGATCAATGCGGTACATAACTCTTTCCTAACTTTCTTTTTGGAGGGAAATCTCAGACGAGATATTGCGAGAGGCCACGCTTGATGTATTTACCATGTCCTTTGCGACCGATGTATTGGTCATTATCAATGAGAGCAACACCTCGCGAAAACACCGTGTCAACTTTGCCATCGATAATCCAGCCCTCCCAGGCTGAGTGATCCATATTCATATGGTGCTTGTCGTTAATGCCGATCTTGGTCTTGTTATTCGGATCCCAGACCACAACATCGGCATCGCTCCCTGGAGCAATAATGCCCTTTTGTGGATACATGCCGAACATCCGCGCTGGGGTTGTGCAACATGTTTCAACCCAACGTTCAAGTGACAGTTCACCAGCAACAACACCTTGATAGATCAGTTCCATGCGATGCTCGACACCACCGATCCCATTGGGGATGGCCGAGAAGTTACCAAGACCAAGTTCTTTTTGATCCTTAAAACAAAATGGACAGTGATCGGTGCTGACGACAGCAAGTTCATTCATCCGCAACCCCTTCCACAGATCGCCTTGGTGACCATGACCCATCTGACCGATGTAATGCGGATCATTATCTCGTGAGCGAACCGGCGTACTGCACACCCATTTTGAACCTTCAAAGCCAGGTTGGCCAAGCGTTTCTTCAAGCGTGAGCCACAAATACTGCGGGCAGGTTTCAGCAAAAACATTGCGACCATGATGGCGAGCCGCCGCTACTTCGTTGAGAGCGTCGCCAGCTGACATGTGCACGATGTATAACGGCACATTGCCAGCCACATGGGACAGCACAATGGCGCGGTGCGTGGCTTCTGCCTCAAGCGGCGATGGACGAGTATATGAATGGTAGCGAGGATCGGTATCTCCACGAGCAAGAGCTTGTTGTACTAAAACATCAATAGCAGGACCATTTTCGGCGTGCATCATGATCATTGCGCCACATTCAGCAGCAGTTTGCATGGCTTTCAAAATCTGACCATCGTCGCTGTAGAACACACCGGGGTAAGCCATGAACAACTTAAAACTGCTGATCCCCTCGTGCTCGGTGAGGTACTTCATATCCTTCAATGACTGGTCGTCCACTCCACCAATAATTTGATGAAAGGAATAGTCAATAGCGCATTCGCCTGAGGCTTTGCGATGCCATTCAGCTAAGCCGTCAAAAACATTTTCACCGTAGCGTTGTACCGCCATATCGATAATCGTTGTCACGCCGCCCCAGGCTGCGGCCCGCGAACCTGTTTCAAAAGTATCCGAGGCAAAGGTGCCACCGAAAGGCAACTCCATATGGGTATGAACATCGACTCCACCAGGGATGACATATTTACCAGCAGCGTCGATGACACGATCGCAACCTTGCTCAGAAGAAGCGAACCAACCTGGCGCTCCAACAGCGGCGATTTTTTCCCCATCAATGAGAACATCGTTGGCAATCACTCCCGTGGGTGAGATGAGCAGTCCGTTTTTGATTAATACCTTTGGCATAATGCCTCCCTAAATATTTGAATGCCCCCTAGCGGCAACGACAATCCTTGTTTCACAACTCGGTGAGATCTCCATAAGCCTCTGGACGGCGATCTCGATAAAAAGCCCAGCGATCACGCACTTCGCGAAGTTTTTTCATATCCAGATCGCGCACAATCAGTTCCGGTTTATAAGGATCCCCCTGAGCACCAACAAACTTTCCTTCAGGGTCAACGAAGTAACTCTGACCGTAAAAGTCATTTTCCCCTAAAGGCTCAATACCGACACGGTTGATGGCACCTACATAATAAATGTTGGCAACCGCAGCAGCGGGCTGCTCAACTTTCCAGATGTACTCACTGAGACCGCGATGCGTAGCCGAGGGGTTGAAAACAATCTGCGCCCCATTGAGACCGAGAGCCCGCCACCCCTCGGGGAAGTGGCGGTCATAACAGATGTACACCCCGACTTTTCCGACTGCGGTATCAAAGACTGGGTAGCCACCATTGCCCGGCTTGAAATAAAACTTTTCCCAGAATCCCTTCGTCTGCGGGATGTGCTGCTTACGGTACTTGCCTAGATATTTCCCATCAGCATCAATCACTGCGGCGGTGTTGTAATAGACACCGGCTTGGGTAATTTCATACATCGGCAGTACAAGAACCATGCCAGTTTCCTTGGCAATACTTTGAAAACGTTGAGTCGTTGGCCCATCAGGGATGTACTCGGTGTAGCCGTAATACTCAACATCTTGTACTTGACAAAAATACGGACCGTAAAAGAGTTCTTGAAAACACATCACTTGAGCACCTTGAGCAGCCGCCTCATGACAGGCAGCCTCGTGCTTGTCAATCATCGTGTCCTTGGATCCCGTCCAGTCAGTCTGCAATAAAGCAGCACGAACATTATCTTGTGAGCCTGTCATCTGTCCCCCTATTTATTTAAGTGTTGTTTCCCTGCCCCATTGATACACACTAACTAGTAACCGCCACCAATCTTGGTGTGGTCCCATGAAACAATCTGCTCAACATTTATTTGAATGCCCAAGCGCTTTTTCGCCTGTGCTTCCAAGAAAGGCAACGCCGCGTCACTGATGGCTCCATCGCCGTTGTATTTCAAGCCGACTGCTTTGCCGATCGCTAAGACCGTGTCATAGTCGTCAACGATGGTGGCTGAACCGACGAGTTCAAGACCTTTGAGTTGATCGTAGGTGTCTCCACTTTCAACCAGACCGGTGATTTTGTTGTCACGGCGCAAGTTGACAATTTTTTGGCTCTTACCAAAAGTCCAAAAGGTGACCTTCTCATCCATCACGACGTACCACATCGCAACCATATGGGGGTGACCCGTGGGTCCGATTGATGCGATGTTGAGAATCGTCTGCTCCTCAAGGTAGGCCGCAATTTCAGAATCGGTCATGGAGATAGATGCACGTTTGTTTGCCATATCACGACAACCATAGTTCCTTCCACCAACCCCTCAAGGGTGCTGGAAAAAGAGCCTGTTTGCGCTACCGTTTACTTTGTGGCATTGACACCTTCCCCGAACCTGATCCTGAGTCCCTTGGCGCTCGATACAAAAGCCCACCCAGCCCGTGCTCTCGGCGAATGGTTGACCACTTTTCATCTGGCAGCGGTCGTCCTTGACCCGTACACCAACGAAAGTTCTTGGATTCTCAATACCGCCGTTCGTATCTTGCGCTCATTCGGTGATTCGGCCACGCGAACCAGCCTGATTGTGACTGCAACCGCCGAGGAAACCCGCTCATTTCTCGGTCCGTTGGCAAAAGAGTTCTTGGTTTTCACCGACCCCGAGCGAGCGGCCGTCAAAGCCTTTGAACTCACCACTCTCCCAGCCTTTGCCTTCATCCGCTCCGATGGCACGATGCCTGCCGTGGCGCAGGGGTGGAATGCTCTTGAGTGGCGCTCTGTCGCTCAGACGATTGCTGATACAACTGCATGGACAGCACCGCTCATCCCCGCGACTGGTGACCCAGTTTCATTTAGCGGTACACCCGCACTTGGCTGATTCTGTTTCCTACGACCGATCTCCCGATTGAAAACGTCGTCACTGAACTGCGCGCCGCATTAGCAACACGTCTCACCGCCGTTTTGGTCGCCCCGCCTGGCGCGGGTAAGACGACTCTCGTCCCGTTGCGGTTGATCAATGAAAGTTGGTTGAACGGGCAACGCATTGTGATGCTGGAACCGCGACGGCTTGCGGCGCGTGCCGCAGCGCGACGCTTGGCTTCATTAATCGGACAAGAGCCAGGTGAACTTGTGGGATACCAGACCCGCGATGAACGCCAGATCGGGCCCAACACGCGCATTGAAGTCGTCACCGAAGGAATTCTCACGCGCCGTTTGCAAAATGATCCAGAACTTCCTGGTGTCGGCTTAGTCATTTTTGACGAAGTCCACGAAAGGAATCTGCCTACTGATATCGGACTCGCACTATGTCTTGATGCGCGCAAGAATCTGCGACCCGATCTTCGAGTACTCGCAATGTCGGCGACTGCTGACACACATCGCTTCGCCAAACTTCTTGGTGATACTGAGCCAGCTCCAATTATCTCAAGTGTTGGACGACAACATCCCGTTGACATCATCTGGGCCCCAGCGGGCAAGCAGCAACGCCTCGATGAAGCGGTCACCGCGGTCACGATCCGTGCTTTACAAGAAAACGTCGGCGATATTTTGGTTTTTCTTCCCGGCATTGGCGAGATCAATCGCGTCAAGCAAGAACTTGAACGTCTAGTCAAGCCCGATACCGATATTTACCCACTTGCTGGCGCACTCTCACTGTTCGATCAAGACCGTGCACTTGCCCCATCACCAAGTGGTCGCCGCCGGGTGGTGTTAAGCACCGACATTGCTGAGACCAGCCTTACAGTTGACGGCGTCAGTGTCGTTGTGGATGCGGGACAAGCACGAGTGCCGCGCTATGACCCACGCACAGGAATGACGCGCCTGATCACGATCCCCACTTCGCGTGCATCGGCCGAACAACGCTCTGGTCGCGCAGGTCGATTAGGTCCCGGCTTTGCTTATCGCCTGTGGAGCAAAATCGAACACACCACACGCCGCTCACATCTCGATCCAGAGATTACCCAAGTGGACTTATCAGGCTTTGCTCTCGAACTTGCCGCATGGGGAACGCCAATCGCAGAGTTGTCATTTGCCGATCAACCACCCCAGGGTGCCCTCCAACAAGGAATCGAGCTTTTGCAAATGCTCGGGGCGCTTGATGAACATGCTCAACTAACGTCAACTGGTCGCCGCATGCTGACTGCCCCAGTTCATCCGCGCTTGGCGCATATGGTCACCGCGGCTCACGCCAAAGATCACGGGTTGGCCTGCGTTATCGCAGCCCTGCTTGATGATCGCGATGTCATGCGCGGTCGTCCCGATGATCTACCTGTAGATATCTCATTGCGCGTCCAGTTAATCACCCGCGAAATGTCTGATGATCGCGCCGATCGACGCGGCATAGATCGGGTTCGCCAGCAAGCCGAAGATATGGCCCGTCGCACCGGCCAACGTTTGGATTGGGACACAGTCAATGCAGATCACGCTGGATCAGTTTTATTACTGGCGTACCCAGATCGCTTAGCAATGCGTCGCCAGCCAGGCCAATACCAAATGCGTAACGGTTCAGCAGCTTGGTTCCGCCCCACCGATGCCAGTGCCAGCGAAATGTTTGTCGTCGCTGCTGATCTTGATGGTGATCGCAAGAATGCTCGCATCCGCTTATGTGCAGTTGTTGATGAAGCAACCATCAACGATGTCCTGACGCACGATGTGTGCCATGAAAGTCTCACATTATGGGACAAAAGTCGTCAAGACTTTGTCGAGCGCCACACCGTGAAACTCGATCGCATGCGGCTCAGCGAAAACATTCGCCGACCAAGCCCGAGTGAGCAGACCGTCATTGCCTTGATGGAATATTTAGTACAACAAAGGCTCAAGCCATTGGCTTGGACAGCCACAACGAACGAACTGCGTTCGCGAGTCTCATTTCTGCGACGCGAAATTGGTGAGCCGTGGCCCGACTGGTCCGACAAGGCCCTGATCGCCTCATCTAGCGAATGGTTACAGCCTTATTTGGTAGGCATGACATCAATCGCTGAGATTGAGTCACTTGATATCGGCACGCTGCTACGTTCTCAGTTGCCGTGGCCCGCGGGTGCAAAGATCGACGAACTGGTTCCGACTCATCTCGAACTTGCGTCCGGACGCTCGCTAGCGATTGATTACAGCACAGCGATGCAAGAAGGAACCGCTCCCATAGTGCGAGTTCGAGTGCAAGATCTCTTTGGCACCAAAATCCATCCGACCGTTGCCGATGGACGCGTGGCCTTGGTGTTGCACTTGTTATCCCCCGCCGATCGACCGATACAGGTGACTGCTGATTTAGTAGGTTTTTGGTCGGGCTCGTGGAGCGAAGTGCGAAAAGACATGGCTGGTCGCTACCCCAAGCACCAGTGGCCTGACGATCCTGCCAACGCGGACCCTAAAAGAATGAAGGACCGCTAAATGTTCACCGCGACAGAGATCGCTGGTCTGCCGATCTACATGGTCGTGGTGTGCACCCTGCTCGCACTTATCGGCTCAAGCGTGCAAGGTTCGCTCGGCTTCGGACTCGGTATTCGGCATCGTCGCTTTACGAGCGATGAATAAAGACGCCCTTTCATATGCCATTGCCTCATCGGTGGCCATCGCCGTGATTATTTCCATGACCACCCCAATCACACTCAGCAGTGCTGGACTCGCAAGCGGATTTATGGGCACGGTGACGTCGATCGGTGGTCCAGCGATGGAACTGGTGTACAAAGACTGAGAACCGAGCACGATTAGCGCCACCTTGGCTGCTTTCTTCAGCATCGGCGTAGTGATCACCGTCGTCGGCTTTCTGCTGTCTAGCGAAATCGGGCGACGCGAATTGGCCCTGACACTCGTCATTTTACCAGGCATCTGAGGCGGTCTACCAGCATCGAGTCTTCTCGGAGACCGTCTCCCTGCGTACATTATGCGTCCACTCATCTTGGTGATCTGCGCAATGTCGGCAAGCTTGCTTTTCTTACAGACCGCTTTATAAATCCATGCTCAAAGGCTAGGTATGGCTGACTCCGTAGGCGTAGCGTGAAGGTATGTCCGAGTTTGAGTTCACAGAAATCCTTCCGTTAGGCAAAGACGAGACCGAGTACCGTTTCGTCACAACGCAAGGTGTCAGTACTTTTGAAACACCACAAGGAACTTTCTTAAAAGTCTCGCCAGAAGCCATCACGCGAATCACCCAAGAGGCCATGCGCGAAATTGCACACTTTTTACGCACAAGTCACCTGCAGCAACTACGAAACATCCTCGACGATCCTGAGGCCAGCGACAATGATCGCTTTGTCGCCTTGGACCTCTTGAAAAACTCTGCCATTGCTGCTGGAGGTGT
>CALGTP010000859.1 GCA_937902105.1 uncultured Actinomycetes bacterium | reverse complement strand
TGTTGAGCTTGAGGTTGGAGGGTTGATTGAGCTTGATAAGAACGGATGACATAACGAACTGACTGTCAGGCACGGCCTGGGGCGACGGATCTATCGGGGCAGCTCTTGCTGACCACTGTATCTCGAACGCTACGTGACCTCTCTTACCGGTCAAACGGGCGCCCGCCTAGCGCCCGCCGCGTGAACGCGGTTGGTTTCATGCAACTACGGCGGTTTCCTGCCCGGGGTGTGTGTGCCTGGATGTAACGGTCACCGAGGCATAATCGATGGGCCAGTCACTTTAACGGTGACTGGTGTGTAGGGTTGAGACGTATCATCACCCCCTCGAGCTCGCAGTAGTACGAGAGTTCATCAGAGTACGTCTTCTAACTGGTATAAGGATTGCGTCCTCTTTCCCGATTCGACGCATAACATTGAGCATGCGTAGTCGAATAGTGTAGGGTCATCTCCAGCGTCATCGGCGGACAAGATGAATAGTGACTGTATTCGACTTGACCGGGTGGGCTGCACCCTTGTGGGCGTCGTAGTTGTTGCGACCGCCACTTCAGGTGGTGACGAGGCGGTGGTATATTGGCTCCTATACTCTGCCTTACGGAGTTCGATCTCATCCAATATTCGCCGGTCTGTAACCCGGTTCACGATGGATGAAAGTCGCTCGGTGGTGACCGTAGGGTGACCATCCCATTTGACCCTTAGCTTCCATCCTCGGCCGGACGGTTCGGCACTAACTATGCTCTCAATATCGTAGAGCTTGCCTTCGCTCCACGCGTGCCATTCATCAGGCATGTCATCGACTGGTAATGCAGGGGAATCGACGGTCGCGTAACCGTGGGTGCGCGGGGCCAGGATCTCCACCTCTGGGGTCATGGGTAAAGCGTGTTCATCGACGTCGGGCAGCACGAGCTCAGGATCGTGGAAGAACGGGGCGGCGAAACTACACTTCCTGAGGGATTGCCAGGGAAGTACGTCAGGGACTGATCCGTCTGGTGGTATCTCGAGTAGTACAGCGTGGGGCTTGACCGCGAGTACTGTAAACGCATGTCTCCAGGCAAGTCCCTTGCCGTGCTTACGTAGGTACCGCGCCTTCTCTGAATCGCTGTATTTCAACCATACTTTATCTCCCGGCAGGAGGGTTCGGAGAGGTTTCGAGGAGGGCACTAGTCGGGTCTCGGCGTCCTTGAGATCATCGAGTTCCCTAGTGAGTCTTAAGTGCATACGTCTCATTCGTAGCCCAAACTCCTGGATGGTGCGCTCTTCCGAAGTTGCAGTGGGGAGCAGGTACGGCTGCTCCAGGGCCGCAAGGGTCGGTGGGGGGTAGCCGAAGAGGGACACAAAGGGTACCTGAGTGTCCCGTGACAATCGTTGGTTGACGCAGTGTTGGATCGCGGGAAGCAGGGGCTTCCACCCACGGTAGTCGCTGGTATGCCGGTCGAAGGCGATTTTCAATTTCTTCACGGCTGCTTCGGCTAGTCCATTCGCTTGCGGGGTGTGGGGCATGACATGTATCATGCGATACCCGTAAAGTTGCTCCGAGGCATCCATGAGTTTATTGGCGAAAGCACTGCCATTGTCAGCTACAATCACCAGGGGCGGTCCGAATATGGAGAACACGTGCGTGATTAACGCGTCAAGGGTCTCCGATGCCGTAGTCGACTTCACCGGATTGTACAGGGTGAATTTGGTGAGGGCGCAGACAGTGACGAGTACGTACTTGTACCCATCACAATCGGGGAGCTCTCCCTTGTGATCCAGATGGATAACCTCGAACGGTCTAGTCGGGGTGGGCGCCGAGCCGGTGGGTACTGACATGGTCGCCTGTGATCTAGTACTGCCGCACTTCTCGCAGGCTGCTGCGAAAGAGTGGCATTCGCGTTCCATCCCAGCCCACCAGTAGTGGGCGCGTAGTTGCCTAAACATGGTTTCTCCTCCAGTGTGGCCACCTCCGTCCGCCAGTGAGAAGTGGTGTCTGGAGAGTACCGCCGGTCTGAATCTCCGGGGTACGACAATGGCTCGTGAGGGTTCCCCATCCCTGAACGTCCGCCTGTAGAGGGCATCCTCAAGCAGTTCGTACTTATCGCACGCTCGTACTCTCTCGTGGTGGGGGGTTCTGGCAGAGCCTCGCAGTGCGTCTATGATGGCCTTGCAGTCGACATCCAACAGTTGGTCGGCGAGCGTGGGGTCAGTGGTAGGTGCTCGGCGGTCAAGTGGCTCTTTGTCGGGCCTATCTTGCCACGCGAAGCTATCGGCGGGAGTGCCAGGTGCCTCGTCCGCCTCTCCTCCGACCGTCAGGATTAAGGTCGGGTCCGTCGGTAGCGGTCCACCATGGTTGGCCCAATTAGCTAACACTGCGGAAGAGACCGAGTCGTGCGAGGGCGAAGTAGGCACGCCATAATCATGGAGGGTCCGAGCGACAGCTTGAGCGATGATCGATTGCAGCTCGAGTGGGGGTACATGAGCACCATGTAGCGGGGAGAGGGGCGGTGATTCGATCATGAAGTCGCACTCCACGACCACGGTGCCGATGGCGGTATCGATCGGGGTTGACTCGGTGGGGTCGACGTGTAGCTCGCCGAGGGTCAATGGCGGGCGGAGACGAATGGTCGCTTCGGCTTTGGCCCGCGTACGTGAGGGTGATCCAATTGATATTAGGATATCCGCCGTATCATGTGCATCCTCAGGATGTACGGCGCACCCTAACTCTGTGGCGGCCTGCGTGGATATCGCAAGGAGGCAGCTGGCGTCATGTGCCGTGAACTCATCTCCGCCGGTCATTAGCATCACGGACGGCGGTCGACCGACGGTCCTGTGGAAGATATCGATGTATTGGAGCCATCCGGTCAGGCAGGGGTACGAGTCATGGCGAAGGTCTTCCACTCGCTTGCCAATATGCAGTGCCATCTGCTGTAGTCTATCCGGGTTCCGACTGAGGGCGCATATGGCGTGGGTGCGAGTCTCGAGACTGAACATCTCATCCTCCTTGCTCGTGGCGGCGGTCGCTCTGTCTCGCATGCCACGGCCAGGGATCTCGGGTGCTCCGGAGGAGGACCAGAATCCATCGGGATCATCGGCTCTGCGCCTGGGCTCGTACAGCTTATACGTGGCTCCTGAGAGGTAACGCTTCCCTGTGATGGTCGGGGACCTCACGAACAAAGGCGCGTCCCCGACGTACTCGAAAAGGTCATCGGGTAGCTCGGCGGTATCGTCTCGCGTCTTAACGTACTTGTGGAAGGCGGTGAACCTGCTGAGCAGGTCAGCAAGTCCGTTGTCGGCCCCCTTGCGGTAGGCGATCTTGAGGTGCGGGAGGAAGGTACCAATCTCCATTCCCCATCGCTGCAATCTGGGCGGGGCGATGTGCTTTGTAAGCATAGACGTGGCCACCGCTGAGTCGGTGTACACAGTAGTGGGGTGGTACGTAATAAGTTCAGCCCAATGCCTGATGCAAAGTAGGATGGCTCCGGCCTCTTTATCGAAAGCGGCATAGTTCTTCTGTGCGTCTATTAGCGTCTTCCAGTAGAACCCAATTATTCGTAGCTCCCAACCCGCCTTACGTCTCCAGTGATTATCCAGGGGGTCCTTACTTGCGGTTTTGGGCTCATCTCTGCCGCCGTGCGGGGGAGGTGGGGGCCCAGGGAATTCCTGATGCTGCCATTGCATGAGGACGCCGCCTACGGCGTAGTCGGACGCGTCGGTGCATAATACGAATTCGGCATTAGGGTCATCGAACTCGGGGGCGGCGAGGATGGCCGCCTCGTCCAGGTGGTCGACAGTTGCCTGCCAGGACTGGTTGACGTCCTCCTGTTCGTCGTCGTTGAATGATTCGGGTGAGAATTTCCCGTTGTTCGCTCGGCTCCTACTGCTTGAGCGGGCCTTATGCCTCTTACACGCGTCCACCATTGGCGCCGTGAGTAAGGACACCCGGGGAATCATCCGACGGAGGAACGCGATCGCCCCAAGGAAGGTACCGGCCTCTCTGGGGTTGGATGGGATTCCCTTGCTCATTATCTCCTCGATCTTTGGCTTCTGAAGCTGGAGTCCGTGCGGTGTGGCTACGAATCCAAGGACATTGACTTCCGGTAGTAGCAGCTCACACTTCGCTCCCTTGAGCGACATGCCTGCTACCGCCATTCGCGATAGCACCCTTTCAAAAAGGTCGACGAAGGCTGCAAAGGTGGTGGCACGCATACAGATGTCGTCGATCCATGAGGTGGCACCACCCTCTCCTCGTCCGCCGTCGAGGTCCTTGCGTCGATGGAGTCCTTTGAGGGCGAATTGCATTCCCCTCGAGTAGCCAGCGGGATTTCTGGTTAGGCCATATGGTGCTACCCTCCATTGGAATAGGGTGCCTCCCATGGCGCTCGGTAAGATAAATGCGGACTTATGTCGGCAGCTGTCGGACAGGAGGAACTGGTAGAACCCTCCGGCAGCGTCACAGAGTCCGAGGTACTTGAAGCGTCCTCCGAGCCCATACAGTATGTCAGACTGGGTCCCCAAGCCGCCGGCGTCGGGGATGGTGACGGAGTTGACCCTCCGGTAGTCGATCGCGAACTTGATCTTCACGTCTTCAGGCGTCGAGTCCTTCTTCACCCTGACTAGCGCCGGGGAGGCCCAGTCGCTCATGCTGGGTTCTATTAGGCCGGCCTTGAGTAATTTGCCGATTTCTGCCATGGCGGCATCTCTGAGCTTCGCGGGGATAGGGTAGGCTGTCTGTGACTGGGGCAGTGCGGTGCCCGTTGGAATATCTATGACTACCAAGTACGACACCCGAGGCACCTTCGCGTCTCGTGCCCAGACGTAGTGGTAGCGGAGTGCGACTATGTAGAGTTCCCTCTTCTTATCTTCGTGGAGGGGCTGGTATCGTCCGTCGGGCATCCTGGGGAGGTTCGGGTCAATCGCTTCATCTAAGTTGAAGCCCAGCTTGCGCAGGTCCTCGATACCGCCGTCGTCAACGCCTCGTAGGTTGTCGGTGTCGTCTTCTAAGACGGCGGCAAGTGTAGCGAATTCCTCCACTGCTTCGGCACGGGACTCGGTTGCTAGGACGAGGTTGGCTGGGCAGATGATCGCACGGTCGGTGGGGTTGCTGACCATGAAGGGCGTCTTAATGCTGGTGGGGTTATGTACTGTTTCATCGAGGGACAGCAATCCGAGTTGGGCGAGTGCTGTGCTTGTCCTGAACAGGGTTGGCGTCAGGCGGTCGGGATCGAGTCCGATGATCTTGGGGTCGAGGACCGCGCGCCTTCCAGGTTCTATGGTGATCGCGCCTTCCAGCCTGAGTCTTGCCGGGCTGAAACCAGATCGTACGGTCGGGAGTTCGGTGTCGCCGTCTGGGGAGGTGACTCGCAAGACGTTCCTATCGGCATCGTACGTCATAGAGGTCTGGCGGCTGTCCATATCGTCGGGGGAGCATTCCGTGCATATCGTGAGCATCCGCGGGGGGCAGTTATCGCACGTGTCGCAGAGGGCCGTACGTATAGGTACGCCGTTGGATGGGGTGCCGGCCACATAGAGTCGTTTGGCATTGCAGTCGATGATCATGCCGTTCTTCGAGAGTGTGTTTACGCCCAGCAGGCAGTCGACACTGAGCTGGGGAAACACATAGGCGTATGTGTTCAGCTTGAGATCTCCCATCCACACGGTCAGTGGGATCCGTCCGCTGATTGCCATGGGGTTCCCTTGCGCATCCTTGAATCGGCGTTTGCTAGGCAGCAGGAGCTTAAGGAGTTGGGGGGCGGTCCTAGTTAGGAATTCGTGCCTCAAGGCTGTCCAGGCGGCGCCCGAGTCGACCACGCTACTCATCGGGGTTCGCACGCCAGTGCCATCGTCGATGAGCAGATCCGCTCGCACCGAATAGTATCTGGTGGTCTCCTCCTCCTCTTCCGGGTCGAGGGCGTCTTGCCAATTCACGTTGAACAGTGGGCACTCTTCATCGCCGTCGACGGTTGGCTCTCGGAGTAGTCTGGTGGGGCACTTGAAGAATACGGCTTTCTTCATGTCCTTCTTAGGCATCTGTAGGTGTCCGTCTCGGGTGGCGTCTAGTGAAGAGTCCACGTCATGCTGGTAGGCAGCACGTCTGGCCTCGGTCAGCCGCGAACTTTCGTAGGCAGGGAAATGGGCGAGGGTGTCGGTGGTAGTTCGTCCCTCGGCCATGGCGGTTGCTAGGGCGCGTTCTTGACGTAGGGTGCGGAGTAGGAGGGATAATTCTAGGGTTCGGTTTACGGCCTTCCCCACTCGCAGGCGCGCCTCCGGATTTAGCGGCGCGTCCGAGTGCTCGATTGCGGCCTTGACGTCGTGATCGTCGGGGATGAGGTGGCTCTCGATATCGGTGGCGCGTTCGTGCAGTGATAAGATGTACGTATCGATGCATCCTGGTCGCGTGAGCAGGGCCTTAGTGGCGTTGTCAAGTTGCCCTTGTAGTATCGACGCGTGCGCTTCTAGGATGTGGGTCAGCTTCACTCGCCTGTCAAGCTCTCGCCTCAGGGAGTCCATTGCCTTATCGCTGGCCGCTGTGGCCACGTCCGGGTTCAGCGGCGGGTCTTCGGTGGTGGTAGTCTCCGTGGTGGGATCCTCCAGTAGGGACTCTAGCCATTGCTTGGCGAGGGCAGGCGGGCAGGCGTTGCCTATCTCCTTGATGGCGTGCGACCAGACTGCGTCGAATTGGTAGTCGTCGGGGAAGGTCTGTATCCTGGCCATTTCTCGTATGGTGAAGTATCGGAGTCCATTGTCGGTGTTTACTGTGTTGTTCCCGCCGCCAGGCCCGTGTACGCCGGCCCTAATAGTCTTGGCCTGCGCGTTCGGATCACTGGGCTCGTGTCCTTCGTAGCTAGTGGCCTGTCCGAGTAGTTCATGCCTATTGGTGCCGTTGGGCTCCCCGAGTCCTTGGAGCGCATCGCGCAGGGTGACTGGGGGTTTTGTCGTGGGTAGCCTCATAGGTAGGAGCGACCGTCGCCCCATGATCAGGCATCGTCGTCTGTACTGTGGTACGCCGTAATCCTTCGCGTTAACCTTCGATATCTGTACGTGGTAGCCTAAGGTCTGAAGGTCGGCGGTTAGCTGCCATCGGGCGGTGTCGAACTTGGGCCGTAGGAAACCGTCTACCATCTCGATCAGGAATGCCTTGGGTTGGATGCCGCGGATGGCTCTCACGGTGGCTGCCCATAGGTTACGCGAGTCCTCTTCGCCTAGGCTTTTACCTCCAATCGACCAGGGTTGGCAGGGCGGTCCGGCGGTGAGTAAGTCGGCGCCGTGGTATTTCGATAGGTCGGAGTATTCGAGTGGGCTGTTAACGACGTTGGCGAATCCGTTTAGTTTGAGGGTGGTTGCGCACCTCTCGTTGGACTCGATCAGGGCTAGGTGGTGGAATCCGAGTAGTCTAGCCGCGTGGGCTAGTCCGCCACAGCCTGAGAATAAGTCGACGGCGGTACGTTTGCCGACGGTGCTGTCGGCGCTGTCCTGCTTACCTGATCTTAGGTTGGTCACCCCCTCTAAGCGGGAAGCGTCGGCAAGTGCGGCGGCGTGGTGGGGGGAAAGTATGACCCCCTCATCCCTGCGTAGGGCGGCGGTGGCGTCAAAGTTGGTCGGTTGCGTTGCGACCCCCTCATTTGGAGTGGTGGCGATTGAGGACCCGGGTACTGGCAACGGCGCATGGGTGGTGGGTACCCCCTCATCCGAGTGCGCAGCCATGAATGTGCCGGGCACAGTGGAGGTGTCGGGCACGGGCGTCGGTGCGTGAGGGGGGAGTACTCCCTCATGCGGGTGCGTGGTCGTGGGGGGTTGGGAGCGGTGCGTAGTTGGTAACGGGGGCACCGCGTGGGACTCAGGCGGTGCCGAGAGTCCCTATTTACTTTCCGTGGCGGGTTGGAGCTCGAGCAGCCGTTCCGCATCCCGGGCCAGGCGGACAGCGTCGCGGTCCTTCTGTCCTTGGCCGGTGTGACGGTAGATGGTAGGGCATCGGTTTTCGAGGTGCGGCATGAGGCGGCTTTCTGGTGGGCAGTTAGTGCACTGTCGGTTTGTGATGGCAGTGTACACGTCAGATGATGTGACATTGTCACGTCGTCGGTAGAGTTCTTTAGCCTTTTCCGTGAGGTCGTCGAACTTGAGCGCGGGCCATTTCGTGAGTTTAAGTGCTCCTGGCGACGACGGGGCTGGTCGACGGTTGTAGGTGAGTGCGAGGAGTTCGGACGCATCTGGTTGGTCGTCAGTGTCCATCCAAGCAACGAGGTCATCGAGGCTCGTGACGTCGTGGGTGGCGCTCGCAATACAAAAGAGGTGCGACATGGCTTCAGCGGTATCATCGTGCGTCACCGCGAGTTCATGGATCGGGGGTGGTCGTTGGTTCGTTGATCCAGAAAGCGGCGGTAGGTTAACAGGGTGGGCACGTGTGTGACGTCCAATCGCCGCAGCGGTATCCTTGATGGTTGCGGCGTGTTTGAGGTCGGTAGTGGATGCTGCGACGTTAGCGAGGCAGTGCTGCATCGTCTGTGCATTGTGGGCGTTCATCTCGTGGAAGGCAGCCATCGAAGCGTCGTTTTTGTCGAGTCGTGAGCCGAGGTCCTTGCTGACCTTGGCGATAGTGCTCTGAATAGAGTCGAGGTGTTTCTGAATG
Source organism: uncultured Actinomycetes bacterium (assembly GCA_937902105.1). Lineage (GTDB taxonomy): Bacteria > Actinomycetota > Acidimicrobiia > Acidimicrobiales > Ilumatobacteraceae > Casp-actino8. The sequence goes on along the minus strand of CALGTP010000859.1, from coordinate 1,208 downwards.
TTGACTTGCAGAGAGCCGACCTTAGCTTCGAGAGTTGATTCGAGGCTGTCCTTGAGGGAGCCCACTTTGGTCTCGATTTGCGTTTGGGCTTTGTTGACATTAGCCTCAAGTTTCGTGAACTGGGTATCGGCGGCGATGGCCAGTCGGTCGTGCTGGCGTTCGATGGTACGTTGGCCGGGTCGGAAGCGGGGGTTGTCGGTGACCTGTAGGACTTCGTCGTCGGTGTGCGCGGCTTGTATGTCGTCCCAGGCGACGAGTGCGATTTGCTCGTGCGGGGCGACAAGGACTCTCTTGTGGTGCCCTAGAACGTGACGAATCATGGCAGGCCACCAATCGGCGAGTGCCCCAGTCTTACCAACGAAGGCGAGGTCTGCAGGGTGAGCAATGCGGTGGGTGTGTATACCGCGGTTCATCTCATTGCGGTGGAGATCTGACAGGCCTTCGACTTGGTTGGTGAACTCCGCATAGGTGGATAGGGATGGTATGGTAGAGTGGAGTAACAATGGCTTCCCGAGTATGCTTGAGAGTTCGAGTGCGAATTCTTTCGGCAGTGTGCCAGCGTCATGAGCGGTGCGAAGTCGGTGTGCGATGTCGCCGAAGAAGAGTAAGATGCGCTCTTGCATGGCTGGAGTGAGGCGAGCCGTGACGGATGGCAACAAGGTTTGAATTTGGCCGCCTTCGCATAGGTTGAGTAGTAGGTTAGGGCCCCACAGTTTAGAGTAGCGCAGCCAGTAGGAGTTCGCCCCGAGGAGGTAATCCACATCTGAGGTGTGCTTCATGGTTGCGAGTTGCGTGAGGAATTGCCGAGCCTCCGAGTGTAGGGCGCCGTCTCGAGAGGTACCGAGGAAGGCGCTACGTATTGCCGCTAGGCATACGCAAAGGACGCTGAGAAACTTGCGTTGGAGGCAGGGGTCGGCTGGGTTGCGCTGGGCTTCTATGACGGTGTGGGCGCTTTTTTCCCTGTAGTATCCAAGCTCAGACTTGAGGTGTTCGGCGACGTCCGATGATACTATGGTGGTGAATTCAGCGGAGTCGTGGTGGCGGCGGAGGATGGCCGCAAGTATGGTTTGTAGTGGGTCCGTCTCACGGAGGAGGTCGGCGAGGAGGGATGCTGTGTCCGTATGGAGCGTGGTGAGGAGGAGCTGTTGGAAGTCCTGGATACTGATGCCAGACGACCAGGCGGGCAATGCGCCCGCGACGTCGAGCTG
>CALGTP010000858.1 GCA_937902105.1 uncultured Actinomycetes bacterium | reverse complement strand
AGGAGCAAGGGCGGCGGCGAGTGGGCCAAGCGCCGCCTCGCGCGCATCACGAATCTCACAGGCCGAGCCGGTGAGGCAGCGTTGCTCACGGATCTGATTGGAGAGCTCTCCACGCGCAGGGTCGGCGCCGCAACGGCTTGGCACACGTGGACGACCAGGTTCAATTGCGCCTGCGTCGTCGAGGAGCCACGGGCACGGGCTGAACTGCTGCGCTTCCATGTTCGGAGGATAGCGGAACAAGCGCCGCTCAAACGCGGCGGCGAAAAATGCCCCAAGACGCCAAAGAGCCCGGCGACGACCTATCTTGCCGAGGAGCTGCCCCCTCAGTATTTTCGGCGCTGGAGAGCTTGACTTCCGTGTTCGGGATGGGAACGGGTATGGCCTCTCCGCTACAGTCACCGGGCTCCGCTTGGCGAAGTCCGAATTCATGGCTGAACATCAAATGTGGTTAGTTTCATCGGGGTGTATCTCGAGACCGCCCACAGGCGCCGATGAGGCGTCGTGGAGGTCAAGCCCTCGACCATTAGTAGCGCTTTGCTGCAGCCATCACTGGCCTTCCACATGCGCCCTATCAAGCAGGTAGTCTCCCTGCGGTCTTACCCGGTTAACCCGGTGGGGAACCTCATCTTAAGGCGAGCTTCGCGCTTATATGCTTTCAGCGCTTATCCCTGCCGAGCTTAGCTACCCTGCAATGCCCTTGGAAGGACAACAGGCACACCATAGGCTCGTCCACTCCGGTCCTCTCGTACTAGGAGCAGCTCCTTTCAAGTTCCCTTCGCCCACGCTGGATAGAGACCGAACTGTCTCACGACGTTCTGAACCCAGCTCACGTACCGCTTTAATTGGCGAACAGCCAAACCCTTGGGACGTACTTCCGCCCCAGGATGCGACGAGCCGACATCGAGGTGCCAAACGGTGCCGTCGATATGAACTCTTGGGCACCATCAGCCTGTTATCCCCGGGGTAGCTTTTATCCGTTGAGTGATAACCCTTCCACTCGGAGTTATCAGATCACTAAGCCCTGCTTTCGCACCTGCTCGACTTGTAAGTCTCGCAGTCAAGCCCTCTTATGCCTTTGCACTCTATGGCTGATTTCCATCCAGCCTGAGAGGACCTTTGGGCGCCTCCGTTACTCTTTAGGAGGCGACCGCCCCAGTCAAACTACCCGCCTGACACTGTTCCCCGGCCGGATAACGGCACGGGGTTAGAAACGAAACACAACAAGGGTGGTATTTCAACGACGGCTCCACCGAGGCTAACGCCCCAGCTTCAAAGCCTCCCACCTATCCTACACAGGTCGAGCCTCAATCCAATATCAGGGTGTAGTAAAGCTCCACGGGGTCTTTTTGCCCCAGCGCGGGTAACCAGCATCTTCACTGGTATTTCAATTTCGCCGGATCCCTCGTTGAGACAGTGCCCAGATCGTTACGCCATTCGTGCGGGTCGGAACTTACCCGACAAGGAATTTCGCTACCTTAGGACTGTTATAGTTACAGCCGCCGTTCACTGGGGCTTCGATTCAGAGCTTGCACCCCTCCTCTTAACCTTCCAGCACTGGGCAGGCGTCAGCCCCCATACATCAGCTTGCGCTTTAGCGGAGACCTGTGTTTTTGTTAAACAGTCGCCTGGGCCATTTCACTGCGGCTCACAAGCACAGCAAGCTGCACCTGTGAGCACCCCTTCTCCCGAAGTTACGGGGTTATTTTGCCGAGTTCCTTAACGAGGGTTCTCCCGATCACCTTGGTATTCTCTACCCGGCCACCTGTGTCGGTTTGCGGTACGGTCACCTAGGACCTCGCTAGACACTTTTCTTGGAGGCTTGGCTTGCTCGAGTCAGGGCATACACCCCTTCCCATCGCTTTTCAGAGTTGAATGCGGGACCGGATTTACCTAGTCCCACCCCCTACGAGCTTGGACGTGCATTCCATAGCACGCTCGAACTACCAGACCCCGTCATGCCCTTGCTCCCACCTGACGTCAACTCGGAGTACCCCCTGACTTGCGTCAGAGAGCCACCCTCCGCCTTCGCCCGGCGACACCTTGCGGTGCAAACGGTCTTTGGTGGTTCTGGAATATCAACCAGATGTCCATCGCCTACGGCGTTCGCCCTCGGCTTAGGACCGACTAACCCTGAGAGGACGAGCCTTGCTCAGGAAACCTTGGCCATACGGTGTGTGAGATTCCCACTCACATTTCGCTACTCATGCCGACATTCGCACTTCCGCTCGCTCCAGCAGTCCTTCCGGTCTGCCTTCACTGCAAGCGGAACGCTCCCCTACCAATCGTCGGCCAGCAAGCTGGGCGACGATTTCGCAACTTCGGTACAACGCTTGAGCCCCGTTAAATTTTCCGCGCGGGATCACTTGACCAGTGAGCTGTTACGCACTCTTTCAATGATGGCTGCTTCTGAGCCAACATCCTGGTTGTTTATGCAATCCCACATCGTTCACCACTTAGCGTTGATTTAGGGACCTTAGTTGGCGATCTGGACTGTTTTCCTTGGGACCACGAAGCTTAGCCCTCGTAGTCTGACTCCCGGGCTCTTGAATCATGGGATTCGAAGTTTGGTTGGATTTGGTAAGCGGGAAGCCCCCTAGTCCATCCAGTGCTCTACCCCCATGATTGAACGCCCGAGGCTAGCCCTAAAGCTATTTCGGGGAGAACCAGCTATCTCCGGGTTCGATTGGAATTTCTCCGCTATCCACAGCTCATCCGAGAATTTTTCAACATTCACCAGTTCGGTCCTCCACGGGGTATTACCCCCGCTTCAACCTGGCCATGGATAGGTCACCCGGTTTCGGGTCTACGCCATGCGACTCAACGCCCTATTGAGACTCGCTTTCGCTACGGCTCCGTCCTTCTCGGACTTAACCTTGCCACACAGCAGTAACTCGTCGGCTCATTCTTCAAAAGGCACGCCATCACACTGTTGTTTCCAACATAGTGCTCTGACTGTTTGTAAGCACTCGGTTTCAGGTTCTATTTCACTCCCCTTACGGGGTTCTTTTCGCCTTTCCCTCACGGTACTTGTTCACTATCGGTCGCCAAGAGTATTTAGTCTTAGAGGGTGGTCCCCCTAGGTTCACGCATGAGAGACCTTCCACGCGTTACTCAGGTGATCAACCACGAAGTCTGATCGCTTTCGGTTACGGGGCTCTCACCCTCTATGGCCTGCCTTTCCAAGCAGGTTCACCTAACGATCAGATTTGTGACTTCGCTCGAATCCGGGAGGATTCGAAAGTTGACTCCTACAACCCCGAGACAGCAACGGCTCCCGCCTATCACGCTGTCGCGGTTTGGACTGTTCCCTTTTCGCTCGCCACTACTCAGGGAATTGATATCTTCTCTTCCAGCTACTTAGATGTTTCAGTTCGCTGGCTTACCTTCCGGTGGCCTATGTATTCAGCCACCGATGACTGGGCATTACCCCAGCCGGGTTTCCCCATTCGGACATCTTCGGATCACTGTCTGCTCGCGACTCCCCGAAGCTTTTCGCAGCCTGCCACGTCCTTCATCGGCTCTTGGCGCCAAGGCATCCACCTAGTGCTCTTAGTAGCTTGACCCACCAGCGACGACTCATCGCCGCCCGTGGACCGTCTCGGGATACACCTTGACAATTTCACTTGTTTCATCCGACGAAACTATTACATTCGATGTTCAGTCATGTATTCGGCTGTTAAGGGTGTGCCTTGCGGCACTGCGACCTAAGTCGCCCAGCTGATCGCTGGTCGCTGACCTTTTGGAAGGCCAGTGATCAGTGATGTGCTGTTGCGGCGGGGACTGGTGGAGACGAGGAGACTCGAACTCCTGACCCCCTCCTTGCAAAGGAGGTGCTCTACCAACTGAGCTACGTCCCCCAGTGATGGTGGTGGGCGTTTCTGGACTCGAACCAGAGACCTCTGCCTTATCAGGGCAGTGCTCTAACCAACTGAGCTAAACGCCCCCGTGGAACCGCGACCCGCACGTGCGAGTACTGGCACCGGACAGCTAAAGAGTGGCAGGAACACGAACAACCGTAAACCACTGCGGGTTCGGTTTGCTTGCCGAGTCACGTTCGCCTCAGCCTCTTGCGAGACTGCCCACTCCACTCGGTAGGGAGCGAGAACAACGACGTGTTTAACCTGGGATTCCTTTTATGTCCGAACCACCGCTGGTTCAGACAGAAACTCCCTAGAAAGGAGGTGATCCAGCCCCACCTTCCGGTAGGGCTACCTTGTTACGACTTAGTCCCAATCACCGACCCTACCTTCGACAGCTGCCTCCTTACGGTTGGCGCACTGGCTTCGGGTATTGCCGACTTTCGTGACTTGACGGGCGGTGTGTACAAGCCCCGGGAACATATTCACCGCTGTGTGCTGACCAGCGGTTACTAGCAACTCCGGCTTCATGCAGGCGAGTTGCAGCCTGCAATTCGAACTGAGACCGGCTTTAAGGGATTCGCTCCGCCTCGCGGCTTCGCAAGCCCGTTGTACCGGCCATTGTAGCGTGGGTGTAGCCCAAGACATAAGGGCCATGCTGACTTGACGTCATCCCCGCCTTCCTCCGAGTTTCTCTCGGCAGTATCGTGTGAGTGATACAACACACGACAGGGGTTGCGCTCGTTGCGGGACTTAACCCAACATCTCACGACACGAGCTGACGACAGCCATGCAACACCTG
>CALGTP010000857.1 GCA_937902105.1 uncultured Actinomycetes bacterium | reverse complement strand
CCACCCCTCGAAAAACCTCTCGGTTTCTGCCTCGACCCTCTAGGCGTCATCCTACTCTTATCCCTAGAGTACCTGTATCCACTTGGGGAGTGACCGGTGCCATTGTCTGACGTCCACGACTTTCCTCGGTTCAGAGTCTCCTTCCTTTCTCGGGACTTAGACCTTCCCTTTCCTGAACCTTTCTTGGCTCCGGGCATCGCTGGTATCTCGTTCGGTGCAGAATCACCTTCAAGAAGTAAACCATCGTTTCCCAATTCTTCGACTGATGGCACACCAGGGACAGTAACCGAATCGCTAACGCCACCTCTACGAACTTTATCATTTCGTTCTTTACGCTTCTTCGCCACAAAATCGTCAATCTTCTTCTTCATGTCGGTGTAGTTCTTTTGCTCCTTTGGAAGCCTGTCATGGATTCTCCAATCCCATTCCAAGCACTCCATCCTTTCGACACCAGATTCTTTGACGAAGATAGTGTACATGGTTTCCTCCTCAGGTCGTTTCGACATTCGCCTCAGCACGTTTCCCCATCTCCTGACCCAGTCTTCAATTTCGAGCCAGTGGATGTGTTTGATATCGTGACGTGTCTTGGGCTTAACATGCCATAGTGACTGAAGATCATAAGCGCCTACGCATTGGTCCAGACTAACCGTATGCTCGTTGATAACTGCAAGTATGTGCTCTGATCTGATTCTCTGTCTCACCGGATTTGATCCGTGGCACTCTTCAGTAAGCTCTTCAATCTTTCCCTTCAGGTCCTCATCACCCGTCTTCTTAATCAACTCCCTTAGGATAGTGTTGAGCTTTGTTTCTAAAAACGAATATCTGTTAGGGATAAGATCGACCGCAACGATATCACATTCTTTTCTCACAAGCTTGTAATGTTCTTGTACTCCAATAGTATCCTCCGGGTACGCGTTCTCAAGAACCGTCAAGAAATGAATCCACCACCTGTCTATGTTGCTCGGAGTTGGAAGATCAGATATCTTAATATCATGTATTTTCGGCGCTTTGTTACTCCTAGCCTCATAACCTGCACGCCTGGTTTCTTCAACAATGTCGACGAAAGGTGGGGGAGGCGGAGGAGCACCGCCACTTCCCTGTGCACCGCTTCCGCCACCAGGCCTGTTATCCCTAGCTGACGGGCGAAGGTACTGGTCATCTTCATGTCCAGGGGCAGATCCCCCGTTACCTCCATTCCCGCCGTTTCCACCAGCTCCTCCATGGGCGACCGCTCTCATTATATGCCCGCCTTGAATTGAAGGACCCGTACCGGCGGAACTTCTTTCTACTTCTCTCGGACCTGACAGTCCATCAACTCTGCTGGATTGTTCTATCCATCTCGGACCAAATTGTCCATTGTTCTGCGCATACCTTTGATTTGAAGGTCCATCACCTTGTTGCTGACCACCTCGGTTCGCCTCAGGTGTTCTGGGAGCTTCCAAATTTCTATTAGTTAGAAAAGGTCTTGGCATGAACTGTTCCTGACTTTGGGTATCTCGCATCTGATCAGGGCCGAATGGAGCAGGACTGGCGAAGTTCAACATCGTCATAACGTTGTCTATCATTCCGCCAAGTCTTCCTACTCCGCCTCTGCTCTGCGGGGCACCAATCGTTCTCGCTGTCGTTTCATCAATACGGGTCTCGAGTAACCCTTCATTTTCTTGTTCGGCAAAACGGGTTTTGTTCGACCCTGAATTGACAGGAGACTTGAACTCATCTATATTTCCGAACGACATACCATCTCCCGCAGCGATATCATGAAAGACCGGTATTGCCCTCGGGGATGAAAACCCTTCATCTTTAAATTGCTTTTTGTACTCTGCAATTTGGGCATCCTTCCTGCTAATTTCGGCGTAAAACTGTGCCTTCATGGTAAGCATCTCACGGCTTACAGCAGCTTTGATCTGTTCATTCTGTCCGTCATTTATCTCGAACTGCCTAAGTCTTGAGCCAATCTCATTGATGGTGTTCTTGTATTGATTGGAGCTCTGTTCGAAGGACAAGCGGTGCTGACGCTCTCTCTCAGCGTACATTCCGCACATTTGTTCCAGCTTACCTTCAATTTCGTCCTCAGTGTCTTTTCTTGTCTTCATTTGGACTTCTCGTCTGATCGATTCAGCATTTGCCTGTGCTCCATGTCGGATCCTGGCATTGTCCTGCTGGATGATCTCATAATCACGACGAAGTCTGTCAAAGGCTTCGGCTCTCTCCTTAAGTCTGTTAAAGTCATCTTGAGACAGGACAACCGGTCCGTCTCCTCCACCTGCTCTCACATTCCCGTCATTCCCATTCTGTGGGCGGTTGGCAAATCTCCAAAAATTTGATGATGAGGGAACTAGCGGAAGGTCGTTGGCCTGACCCGGATCCGATGATCCTCCTCTAATCATCCTCGGGACCAATGTCCCTTCGTGTTGTTTGTTGCCTTCCGCGGCGCGTCTAAAGGGGCCAAAAAAGGCACCCTGGACGCTCTCTGGGGAATGATGGGACGCATTGTATGTGACGAAATTTGGTCTTGTAACCTCACCAACAGAGTCACTCATCATAGTAAATTCACTCACACGTTCACGGCTGTCATGGGGGTACACACACAAGTCACGGGTTTGGCGCACCTCGCCGGTCACAGTTGTCACATCACCACTTTCACCACCACCCGGCATTACACCACCACCACGGCCAAGAAGGACAAGCGCCGGCACCTGCTGCCTTGCCAAAACCGAGGTTGAGCCCCCGCTCATCCCGGGCTCCTGCACGGAAGCTCCTTCTTGACGTTCAAACTCACGTACCAACATCGAGTCAGTAATGTCTGCATGGAAGTGCGACGGAGATCGAACTTCACCACCGAATCCCCAGAGGCTATTCGGGACCTCTGAGTCTGAAGTGGGATTTGCATCCAGCTGTCCCGGTGAGGATCCACCATAATAGTAACCCATGTCAAAATTTCCTCCAACAACAGCCATGGCCGGTCTAGTGGAAGTATCACTCGACGACATTGCTTCGTGCAATAGTCGGTGCTTCGGTTGTCTTCTTCCTTAGGCGGCGGACCTGAAGTCCTTTGTGCCCAGTCCGTAGGCCTCCACACCTTTACCCTTGGCGCAGCCGTCCACGTCAATATCCACCACACCTTAGTACAAGTGATAAAACCTTAGTAACACGCACTTCGTAAGAAGTACGGCTGATAACCTGTAAAACAGCTTAACAACAAAGTGTTTCGGGTCACACACACACA
>CALGTP010000856.1 GCA_937902105.1 uncultured Actinomycetes bacterium | reverse complement strand
GACCTCAGTGCATCGTTGCTGGGCCCACTCAATCATGTAGGAGTGCCCAAGATGAGGTGGGTCAAAACGCCCAATGATCAAACCACTGTGATGCACGAAGTCACCCTAAGACCTGCGCTGTATATGAGCAAAACTTCAGGCAGAATAGGGATATGACGCAAGTTGCCTCCCACCCCGCTGCTGCAGCCCTCAACGCCTCAAAGATTTATGGCAAAGACGACAGCGAGGTACGAGCCCTCGACGATGTCACCGTGGACTTCCAACTCGGCCACTTCACTGCCATCATGGGCCCTTCGGGTTCCGGGAAGAGCACCCTGATGCATTGTTTGGCCGGTCTTGATTCACTCACCAGTGGGCGCGTCCTCATTGGCGATACAGACCTCGCACAACTCGATGATAAGCAACTGACCACTTTGCGGCGCGAAAAGGTTGGCTTCATTTTTCAGGCTTACAACTTGATTCCGACACTGACAGCTCTCGAAAACATCACCCTGCCAATGGATCTCGGGGGTGTTAAACCCGAACAGGAATGGCTCGACACAGTCATTGACGCCATGAATCTACGGAATCGTCTGAGCCATCGCCCGAGCGAACTTTCAGGTGGACAACAGCAACGTGTGGCCGTGGCTCGCGCACTTGCGAGCCGACCACAAATCATTTTCGCTGACGAACCAACTGGCAACTTGGATAGCAAAACAGGAGCCGAAATTCTCTCGTTTATGAAACATGCCGTCACCGATCTACACCAGACAATTGTCATGGTGACCCATGATCCCGTTGCGGCTGCATACGCAGATCGTGTTATCTTCTTGGCTGATGGAAAAGTTGTTGATGAAGTCAACAATCCGACCTCTGAACTTGTCCTAGACCGCATGAAGCGTCTCGGAAACTAAAATGGTTTCACCTGTCGTTCGACTGACCGCACGCGGCGTTGTGGCGCGAAAGTTCCGCATTCTGTTGACAACTTTGGCTGTCGTGAGCGGTGTGGCTTTTGTGTCAGGCGCTTTTGTCCTCACCGACAGTGTGAAATCGGCGATTGATAGTTTGTTCGAAGAGTTACGTGGCGACATTGATCTTGAAGTGCGAACCACAATCGCCTTTGGTGATGAGGCCCGAGGAGAACGTGATCCCGTCCCACTTTCCCTTCTACCAGAAATCTCCAAGATTGAAGGGGTGCGACTTGTTGAAGCAAACCTCAGACGGTCTGCAACAATCATCAAAACCGATGGTGAACCACTTAAAGTTTCCGGTCCAGCCTTTGGTATCGCATGGAATGGACCCGATGGTCTCGACGGACGAACTTTGATCGCTGGTACGGCACCGAAGGGACCCAAAGAGGTCGCTATTGACAAGAGTTCTGCCAAACGCGCTGGCTACGAGATCGGTGACATCGTCACTATCGTCGGTCCAACAGGAAAAGATCAGTTCACCCTTGTCGGGCTCACAGGTTCTGGTAATACCAACGGTGGTGGGGGCGCAAGCATCAGCGCATTCAATCCCAACACAGCCAACGACTTCCTTGGTGCCCAAGATCAAGCAGACAGTTTGTTGATCGGCATCCTTCCTGGTTTTTCATTGAGTGATGTTCAGGTGTCCATCGAAGAAATATTGCCATCGTCGATCGAAGTCATCACTGGAGTGCAAGCAGCCAAAGAAATTTCTGGCTCAATCAATGATGTGATTGATATTTTTGGCAAGGTTTTGCTTGGCTTCGCAGCGATCTCACTTTTCGTCAGTGCCTTCTTGATTTTCAACACATTTGCCATCATCGTCAGTCAAAGACTTCGCGAACTTGCGCTGATGCGTGCGGTCGGCGCCAGTACCCAACAAATTCGTGCCATGATTATCGGGGAAGGTCTGATCATCGGCATTATTGCCACTGGACTAGGAATTCTCGGTGGGCTGGGAGTCGCCCAAGGTATCACGGCGCTCTTCAACGCCGCCGGAGCAGCCTTCCCTACCGCTGGTTTAACACTCTCGCTGCGCACGATTTTGGTTTCCGTGTTTATTGGTATCGGCGTAACAGTGACGGCGGCAATCGTGCCCGCTATTCGTGCCGGTCGTATTCCGCCTGTAGCTGCGATGCGACCCGAACTTGGCTTTTCTGCCCTGCAACGTAACAAGCGACTTGTCGTGGGCCTCACCACTCTGCTTTTCGGCATCACCCTTTTCAGTATCGGATTATTTGTGCAACCTGGGGGCACAATCATCACCCTCGGAAGTTCTGCAATCGGTGCCGTCATGTTGTTTCTAGGGGTTGCCAGCCTGTCAACGACGATCGCCGCTCCTGCGAGTCGCCTCATCAGTCGAATTCTGCCTGTGCCTTTTAGACCCATGACGCGTTCGGTTCCTGGTCGCCTTGCCAGTAGGAATGCGCAGCGCACACCGCGCCGTACCGCTTCCACGGCCTCTGCGCTGATGGTCGGGCTGGCACTTGTCAGCACTGTTGCGGTGGTCGCTGCCTCGGTGAAGAAATCCTTCACCGAGCAACTGCAATCTTCAGTCACGGCAGATTTTTTCATCACCAATCTGAGTTTTCAAGGATTGCCCGTGGCCTTTGCCGAACGCCTTGATGCGCTGGATGAATTGGGTTCGGTCAGTCCTTTTCGAGCCACGCGTGCTCTCGTGAACGGCGAGGAAAAACAGATTGGTGCCGTCAAGCCTGAAATGGGCGACATCGTTGATGTGGGTGTCATTGAGGGAAGCATTGAGTCGCTAGCCGAAGGAAAGCTCTTGTTGCACAAAGACCCAGCGCGCGACCTCGGTGTCGGCGTTGGTGATTCTCTCGACTTCACCTGGCAAAATGGCACGACATCGACACTCATTGTCGGCGGCATCTACACCGAGGCTGCCGTTGCAGGAAACTGGTTGATCAGCCTCGAAACTCTCAGCCAAGCCTCCAAGGCCCCACCTGTCGATTTCTTCATCGGCGCCAAGATCGCTGATGGAGTGAGCATTGAAGCTGCCCGAGCCGCTGTGGAGAAAGTCGCCGCCGATTTTCCAAGCGCCGAAGTGCAAGATCAGTCTGAGTTTCAAAAATCACAAGAAGACCAATTGAACCAGTTATTAGCGATCGTTTACGGGCTTTTAATATTCGCAATTTTGATTGCCGTACTTGGGATCGCCAACACCATGGCCCTATCGGTCTATGAACGCACGCGCGAATTTGGTTTACTCAGAGCGGTCGGGATGAGCAAGCGACACCTCAAACGATCCGTACGTTGGGAAGCGATTATCGTTTCTGTCTTCGGCGCCACACTCGGGGTCGTTGTCGGTATTCCACTCGGAGTTTCTGTCGCCATGGCGTTACCCGATTCATTCGTTACAACAACTCAGATTCCCGTCAATACCATTGTGGCTATTTTGCTGGCCTCAATCGTTGTCGGCATCGTGGCGGCAATCTTTCCGGCTCGCAGAGCAGCCAAACTTGATGTACTTGCCGCCATCGCAACGCAATAGGAGATACGAATAATGTACGACCCAATCTTGTTCTCCGATGACATGGCGCAGTTCTTGCAAGAGAACCATCTCGCCACTTTGACAACGATGCGTGGCGATGGTTCACCTCATGTAGTGCCCGTAGGTTTTTCTTTTGACATACCCACAGGAATTGTACGGATCATCACTTTTTCGGGATCTGTCAAGACCCGCAACGCCGCACGCGGTGGACGAGCCGTGGTTAGTCAGGTAGAGCATGGACGTTGGCTCACTCTTGAGGGCGTGGTGCGTTTAGCGACCGACTCTGATTCTGTAGCACTCGCGGTCGAGGGTTACGCCCGTCGATATCGCCAACCTAAAGAACGCGCTGACCGGGTAGCGATTGAAATCATCGTTGACAAGATCATGGGAAACGCCTAAAGCTCCTTGTTGATCAGCCAAAATCCCTGACATCATTGACGATATGTGATTTCTTGCGAGCAGCAATGGCATCGGAAATAAACAGTAATTCAGCGGGATGTGTCGGCGTGTTATCTCCCTGAATCAAGTCAGTTGGAAGAAGTCGGCGGTCTAACCGTTGCTGGCAATCAGGACACCAAAAGATGGCCCGTTGCTGCACACCCTGAACTTTGCATTCGATTGTTCCATGACATCGATTGCACCGCTGTCCATTTCGTCCGTAGACCGACGATGAAGAGTCGTGAGGCAATCGTGAAATGCGTGCTGCAGTCTCCACCAAGGTTTCGCAATCCTCATAAGACAGGTCACCGATCTTGGCAAATGGGCTGAGACCGACGGCCCACAAAGTTTCACTTCGAGCGACGTTACCCAAGCCGCTGATCACCGATTCGTCTGCGAGGACATCAACGACCATCGCCGATTGATCATGATGTTGCAAAAGATTCCGAGTGCACAGAGCCATGTCGCAACGCACCTGAGAAATATTTGGTCCTACTCCGCCCGACTGCGGATGTCGCCCGCGATCTGGCACGCGAAATGTTTCAACCGCGGCAGCATCAAAACAAACGGCAACCCAATCAGAGACTTCAATGACGACTCGTGCCCGATGAGTTTCTTTGCGCCATTGCTCGCCGACGCGATACAGATGCCACTGACCATTGAAGCGCAACGATGTTGACAAGATGATTCCGTCATCCCATTGAATATCAATATGACGACCGCGGCAGATGACTTTTTCAATCACGCTTTGTTCAAGTGGTGCGGGTCCGATCGTGGACATCGCATCAAAACGAAGGGTTGACATACCCACGAGAGCCGTTCGCAGTTTGGCGGCTGAGTGAAGGATGTTACGTTTCGTGACGATGAGACAAGAGTAAACGAACTACGAGGTCATTTTGAGGACATCAGCCTAAAAAAACCGCTACCGTAAAACCCGTTATGCAGGACCCAATCACGCAAGCCGAACGAGCCATGATGGAGCGGGCGAAGGCCCGGCATGGTTCGCTTGGTGCCATGGTTTTCAGCGGCATGCTTGGATTAGAAAAAATCCTCGGTCGCAAGCCAAAAGACGAAGGGGCTGTCATCTGGGAAGCCTCAGGTGAACCCGAGGACATTGATGCCGACGGAATCTCTATTGACATCGACGACCAGACTCAGGTCGTCTCCAACCCGAATTCTCAAAGAGAGCCACGACGGATTCGCAAACGCCGCTCAGGGACGACAGCCGACTAGCAACCTCTAAGGCAATTTGCCAACATGCGCCAGCCCAAGACGTAACAGACGATCCTGTCCACCAGTCATATCGGCGGCGATTTTGCTGCTGGCGGCTTCGGCGGGCGTAAACCAAGCCAGGTTCAGGGCTTCCTGGGTGGGCGTACAGTCCCCCGACACGGGAACCACATAAGCCAAGCTCACGGCGTGATGGCGCGGGTCAACGAATCCGCTGATCTCTGGGTCCGGGAAGTATTCAGCGATCGTAAAAGGCGATGGGTTCGGAGGGATGTGCGGCAGGGCCAGCGGTCCCAAGTCTTTTTCTAGATGCCGAACCAATGCATCGCGAATTCGTTCACCGTACAAAACTCGGCCCGAGACCAACATCCGGCTGATTGAACCATCCGAGGCCACCTTCAGTAATAAACCGACATCAGTGACGCGACCATGAGAGTCGACCCGCACGGGTATGACATCCACATACACCAAGGGCACATTGGCACGCACTGCCGCTAAGAGATCGGGGCTGAGCCATGCTGTTCGGGTATCAATCTGGTCACTCACGCCTTGTAGTTTCTCAGATTCCGTGACCGCGTGTGCGCTATTGGCCTGTGACGCTGAAGAAATCTTGAATGGTTCAGACAGGGCGGAGGAATTTCTGGCGAGCGGCATCAACTCGATCCCAAACAAAACACTCGGCGGAGTGGTCGTTCACTAACCCGAGGGACTGCATGAAGGCATACATCGTTGTGGGTCCAACAAAACTCCAACCTCGTTTCTTGAGGTCCTTGGACAATGCCACTGACTCTGGAGAAGTCGCCCGCACATCCAATGAAATGCTCTTGGGCTCAAAACCCCAGATGTAGGTCGCCAGTGATCCCACCTCCTCAATGAGTTCGAGACATCGCTGCGCATTGTTAATCGTCGACCGAATCTTGCCGCGATGGCGAACGATTGTTGCGTCCCCCAACAGTCGCTCAATATCTCTCTCATCAAATCCTGCGACTTGGTCAATCTCAAAGCCACAAAAAACCCGCCTAAAGTCTTCGCGCTTATTCAAAATTGTGCTCCACGACAGACCGCTCTGGAAACCTTCAAGGCATATTTTTTCAAAGAGATGGGTGTCATCAGCAGTCGGGAAACCCCATTCGTTGTCATGGTATTGCGACATCAACCCTGGCGCAGAACCCCATCCACATCGCTCCACATTTTTCGAACTCATATGCATATCTATAGTCGCCACCTATAGTGAACTCATGGCTCGACGCTGGTCTTATTGGCATATTCTTTTTTTGATCGTGGCCGTGACACTTCCATCGTTCATTTTCCTTGGCCCAACGGTGTTCAGCCCGAACCTCGTCAACCTCATTGACACATCAACAGGACCT
>CALGTP010000855.1 GCA_937902105.1 uncultured Actinomycetes bacterium | reverse complement strand
CATGGATCAAAAGGCTCAGGTGGGCGAGGTTATGGTCATGCATCGGCATACGGTAAAGGAAAAGGGCATGGTTACGGTTACGGTAAAGGGTCTAATTATGATTGGAGTTCTCCTCCGAATCCTCAGGCCCGACGTGGACATGGTGGAAATTCGTTCCTTTCAGCTGCAGAGGAATGGGAAGGTTGGAGTGCGGCTCAGCAACCTCCGCCACCGCAGTTTTCGCCTTACGGTCCGCCTCAGCAGCCTCTCCCTTATGGTCCTGAGGCACCTGCAGATGCTATGGCTTCTCATCAAGCTATGCACATGTTTCTTGGACAGCCGTCCACCTCCAGGCCGTTGAGCTCCTCGGGTGGTTCAGTCCCTTCGATGCAACATCGAGGTTCTGCTGCTTCTTCTCAAGCGCAAACCGTTGAATCCTCTAGTCAATCATTTTGGGCTAGTGGACCTAAGCCTCCTGGTGGTGGCAACGGCAACGGCAAAGGCAGAGATTTCTGGAATTAGGATCAAGGCCAAGCTGGTCATTCGAGTGCTATGCACTATCATGGTTCTGATGTGGGGCAGCCAGCTCTAGGCCGTCAGAGTGAAAATTCAAGTTATTCGAGAGATATTCATGGTGTGTGTCACGGTGGCGCTCAAGCGAGTGCTTTTCATGTTCAATTATTGCAGAATCAATTTGTTCATGGCAGTGATATAGACGAAAATTCAGAGAGAGAGAGTAATGAGTCAGTGGTTTCAAATTCGATTCCGCCGACTCCGGGCTTAGAGCCTTTATTATGTGGTACAGAGAAAGAAGCGCGATCGTTTTATGATTGTGCACAGTCCGTTGTTTGGGATAGCGATGCTGATAATTCTGGATCTTCAATGGTAACGTTTACCTTGGATTCAGCTTCAGATATTCACGTTATTCAACTCAATGAAGCAGTAAAATATTTTTCAGAGAAAAGTGAGTCTAATTTAAAAGTTTTGGGGGTATCGGGTCAATCTACTCGTGCAGACCTTCAAGGGCATTTTGTCATTGTTGTCGAGGACAATGAAGGTAAAATGTTTCAAATTGATCTTGGACTTACTCATGGTATGGCGCAGATTCCTGTTAATTTGTTGTCAGTCTCCCTTCTTTTGCGTAGTGGTTGTATAGTTCATTTGGAAGAAGACCATTGTTACTTGCAATTACAAAAGGACGGCCCGCAGGTTGATATTCGTTGCAGAAATGGCATGTTCGAAATTGACGCTCTTCCTGAGTGTCCTGGCGATGGGATTAAAGTTGATCCCTCTTGCCAGCCTTCATGCTCCGTTGACGGTGTCTCCCTTGCAGCTTTTGGTAATTTAACTACCTGGCATCGGCGTCTTGCTCACTTGTCTCGTGATCGCCTTGTTCAAATTCATAAGAATGATGCGGTTGATGGTTTCAAGCTCAAAGGACATAATCCAATTAATGCCTCGTGTGATACTTGCTCTCAAGCGAAAATTATGCGCAGTGCTGTTCCGCACGAACGGAAGTTCAGTGATCCTGCTACTTGTATTGGACACACGGTTTCATCTGATGTTAAGAAGGTTCCGTTTTCCACATTTCGTGGAGCGCAGTATGCAGTCACGTATGTTGATCATTATTCTCTTCTCGGGATGGTTTTCTTCGTACGATCCAAGGCAGAAATTTATTTGACCTTGGAGCGCTATTTGCGTGCAATGAAGGCACTTGGTGTTACAGTTCAAAATATTCAAACAGACAGAGGTTCAGAGTATTTTTCTCAAGAAGGTGATCTGATTGAGGATCGTGATCGTAATCTTCACAAATTTGGCGAAGTGTGCCTTGCGCAGAATCCGCAAGTGCGGCATATTATTCAGCCAGTTGAAATGAAAGAAAAGGTTGCGGAAAATTCGTTTAGGTATTTGTTTCGGGCGGTTAATGCGATGCTATGGGAAGCTCGGCTCTCTCCTGCGTTTTGGGAAGATGCCTGTGCTTATGCCCAGTATTTGTGGAATCGTACACCGAACTCTCACACTGGAGATGATACGACGCCTTGGACACTTCTCACGGGTCAGCGTGCTCGTTGGGACAAGTTCAAAGTTTTTGGCTGCGATGTGTGGCAACACATCCCTAACAATCCATATTATAAAATTCCTGGGTTGCCTCGTGGTCGTCGTATGATTTTTGTTGGAATTGATTCAGATTTCGGTGGTTGGAAAATTTTTGATCCCGAGCGTCGAAGTTATGAACATTCTGGAAATTTGTATTTTAATGAGGATTTTTCGAGTCGCATTGATGCTTTGAGGCATCACGACAGGCGTCGTGCTATGATGCGTGCTGATTTGGAACAGCCTATTCAATTGGATGATTTTGATGATCCGAATGCTGCTGCCGTGCGTAATCTGTATACTGATCCGGATACGCCTGCTCCAGTGGCTGAAAATTCTCTTTCTAATGTTATCCCTGGGGGAGCTGGTGCTTCTCCTGGTGTTATTCTTGGGGGAGCTGGTGCTTCTCCTGGTGTTCTTCGTGGGGGAGCTGGTGCTTCTCCTGGTGTTCTTCGTGGGGGAGCCGCTGCTTCCGTTGTTACCAATTTGCATGGTGATGACGCTGGCGCTGGGGGAGTTGACCAAGCAAATGATGGTCCTATTCCTGGTGTTACTGCAGCTGCTCAGATTCGTGGTTTGGTTCAAGATAATGTTATACTACGCCCTCTACGTTTAATACCTGTTGGAACTAAAATTACTCTTCGAGATGCTGACAAACATTTTATTTCCTATGCATTGGGGAATGATTTGCCAATTGTGTTTTTGCAGCCTTGTCCGAAAAAGAGAATTACGCCGTCGAGAGATCGTTACTTATTATATATGCAAGCGACGACTCTTCGTGAAGCTCTTAATCTTGGTGCCTTTATGGATGACATCAAGTGGGATTATGCTCATGGGTTCATTCAGTTTCCGACGCACGAAAGTGTATTGCCGGGACATGTTTTTATGGCCTATAAGCTGGCTAGTGAGTGTGGATTTAATCACGTGTTGCATGACTATGGATTCGTGCCACGACACCCTCATGAAGCGAATGTATACACCACATCTTCGAGTCAGAGTGCTAGTTTCAATGATTTAATTTCAGAGTTGTTTCCAAAAGAAAAAGTTGTACCGGAATTGGGTTCAAGGGTCACTGCTAATCAGTGGGCAGAATATGAATTTGCCAAGGTCTTGAATGCAGCTTCGTTAAAAATTGATTTTGATCTCCCGCCAGAGCCGCTCCATTATAAAGATACTTTACCAGAAAATTGTGGTGAAGAGTCAGTGATGTGGAAAGAAGCGATGGATGATGAAATTGATTCTATGAAAGCGTTTGAAGTATATGAGAGAGTGCCCCGTTCAGCTGCACAAGGTCGTCAGATTTTGGGTTGCAAATGGGTGTATAAAAGAAAGACAGGAAAGCATGGTGAAGTTACTCGTTATCGTGCAAGGTTGGTTGCTCAAGGTTATCGTCAGAAAGAATGGGACTCTTTTAATCCAGATGAGATAAGTAGTCCTGTTGCTCACAAAGAAACCCTCAGAATGTTTTTGTCTACAGCTGCTGGACTAGACCTTGAGGTGTATTGTTGCGACGTTAAGGCGGCCTTCTTACAAAGTCACCTATCAGAGAAAATTTATTTGAAAGCTCCGCCGGGATATGAGTCGAAGACAGTTAAAGGTGAAGAAGAAATTTTGGAATTGCGCAAAGCGATTTATGGCCTCAAGCAAGCAAGTGCTTCGTTTTGGGAGGCTATTAGTTCTCACCTCAAGTCTATTGGCTTTGTTCCAACAGTTGGAGATCCTTGTTTAATGAAACGTGTTGAGCCGGACGGTGGTATGGTGCTTGTCTGCTTGTATGTGGATGATGTCACTTATGCAGTATCGCGTTCAGATATGGCTGATCGATTTTTAGCAGAGTTGCGTGAACGTTTTGTTATTGAAGAAGGAGAAGGTAAACCGATTGAGTACTTACTGGGAATTGCAGTTCATCAAGACCTTGCAAAAGGCACCATTCATTTGAGTATGGAGACAGCAATTTCTAAGCTTTGTATTTCAGTATTATCAAAGGAAGAGTTAGTGAAAGCGAGCAGTGTGACGGCCCCTATGCTTCAGACGCCATTATTGCGTCAAGAAGAGAGAAGTGTTCCGAAATCCATTTTTGACTATTTGTCGGTGGTTGGTTCATTGTTACACATATCGAATTGTTTAAGACCCGATATTTCGTATGCAGTTGGAAATTTGGCAAGGTTTGCTGCTACTCCAGGTGAGGCACATGTTAAAGCCGCCAAGCGAGTTCTTCAGTACCTTTATCAAACGAAGTCATTGGGAATTACTTATTTTAAAGAGAGTTATCAACAGAGAAATGTACCCGTAGTTTTCGAGAAGGCCAAGCATCCTCTCGATGATGGGACCAATAAGACACAAGTGTTTGCTGATTCAGATTATGCAGCGGACGAGTCAAGAAGGTCAACTATGGGTGGAGTTATTATGCAGAACGGTGGTCCGATTTCGTGGTTCAGTGTGTTAGGAAAGACTGTTGCTTTATCTACTTGTGAAGCAGAAATTAATGCAGCAGTCATGGCAGCTAAAGATGCCATTCACATTGGAAGATTAATGCATGATCTTGGATTAGCCTGTGATGAGAAACCTATTCAGATTGCAGAAGACAATTCAGCAGCTATTGCTCAAGCAGCTGCTGGCATTCGTGCGGTGCGAAAAGCTAAGCATTACGAAGTTCGTTTGCGTTTTCTTCAAGAGCTCGTGGTACAGAAAGCAATTGAGTTTGTCTATTGTCCGACTGATATTCAGTTGGCTGACTTACTCACCAAGCCCTTGCTTCCTGATCGCCATATCGCCTTGACGAATGCACTGTTGTTTACAGTTTGATTTCAGAGAAGTTTATTGCGAGAGACAAGTGGGTTTCATATCTCCCGTGCCTTGTGCGGGGGAGTGCAAAGAGGTCCGA
>CALGTP010000854.1 GCA_937902105.1 uncultured Actinomycetes bacterium | reverse complement strand
CTGCTTCTCTCCGGAGTATAAGGGGCCTTGCCGCCCAAGTATTTCCGTTGCCGACTTACATGCGGTAGGGCAAGCCCAGTACATGGAGAAGTGCGCGGTGGAGTGGGAAGCAGCCCCAGTCAGAGTGGCGAGAAGTGGTGCCACCGCGGGTAGGAAGAGCATCAGCGGACCCGTTCTGTCTGACGGCGTGGTCCTTGGTGCGCTGGTTCTTGAAGATGCGTTGTTAGCGTGTGGGGAGAGTTTGTTTGACGCAGGCGCCTTCTGAGTTTCATGTTGGGATTGCGTTCGGGAGTGGCCATGTGTCCACTAGCTACAAACAGGTGTGCTGGCTCGTGATGGATGCGATTTGAATCTTGGCGGCTGTGTAGGAACGGAGCTTCGTGCGTGCGCTTGGTGGTGTGTGTGCGTGTTCTGTAACGGGCTCCTACCCACTGACTGATTTACTAGTGTTCAGTTGGTTTTGCTGTGTCGCACTCGTGTGTAAACCAGACACACACAGAGCCAACATGCAAGGCGTCCTCGTGGCATGATTTGTCGAAGGCCCAGGTGACATGGTTTGCTTGTGACTCTTCATGCTAGTGTTCTGGCTGCCCTAGATCCTTGTTGTTGTGGTGTTTGCAGCGACCAATCTCTGGGGATATGGTGCCCTTGATGTTCAAGTCAGCGTCTGTTTTCATTTTGCACATTGTGGCGCTCGGCCCAAGCAGCGTCGGCGCTGTCCAGATGGCTGGCGCAGCGGACGTCTTGGTGCATCGCGCTAGCGATTTATTGCTAGATGCAAAGACGCAGGGTGCTTTCATGCAGTCGTTAGCGACGGAGATCAAAAAAACGGCGCCGCGCTTAAAGTCCGGCGGCCAAAAGGCAGAGGCGACCTATTTGCTTCCTGGCGTTTGTGGCGGCACGTGGATTGGCGTGCGCACGGTTGTGAGGATGCCATTGTGCGCTTGTTGGCCCTCTCCTCGCAACCAAATGCGAAGAAAATAATGAAGGCGTGAGCAATTTGATGGCGGTGCGTCCATCCCGTAGTTACCCTGTGCCGCCGCGAATTCTAATTTGTGCAGGCTGGAGGAGTGATGTTCGATGCGCTGAAGTTGATGAAGAGTCCTGCAAGTTCGACTCGACTGCAGAGGATGGCTGGGAGTGCGGCGCTTCTTCTGGTATGCGCCTGCTTGCTAGCGCGTGCGACCTTGTTTGTTTTGGAGGTTTGTCCACGATCCTTGGCTGGAATGGTAGTCTTGTTGTGCTCAACTTCGCTTTTTGAGTCTAAGCTGAGTTTAAGTTTGGGTCCTATCTTGCTTGGCCTCAGACGCCTCAGGGTTTTGACTGGCTACCCGGTTGCTTCTTCGTTGTCAGATAAAGCACGTACTTTGTTTGTGATTGCCGTCGATGCAAGTTGCGAGCGTTTCGGGCTTTTGACAGGAAACAGGCTCTTACGGGCGCATCAATATAGTCGTGCCACGTCCCAGCCGAGTGTATGGTCCTGATATGGCTCTGCTCAGGATGGCGGCTGGGGTACGAGATTTGGAAGCCTGATGGAATGCTTTGTGCGGCCAATGTGACAAACCTGCTGCTGCAGGTGGCCCCAGAACGTATCGATTGAGGTGTCGTGGGGTGTTGTTAGGCTTGCCTACACGCGACACCCTGTGATTGCGATTATGCTTTTTGCTGGTTGTAGGGCGCCATGTCGCGTAGGTGGTTTGATGTTGCCCCCCACCATGGGGTTGCTCGCGGCGCTGATTCCGTAGAAAAACATGTAGCCTTGTGCAAGCAGTGGGCGGCGAGGTAAAGTGTGAGAGAATTGCCTGCCAGGATTGTGTGTGCAGCCTTGTGCGCGCAAGGGAAAATCAATTCGCGTGAAAACCTAGCGCTTGCTTGGGCATTGATGTGGGGCTTTCGCTTCGTATGTTGCCGGGCAGGGATGGGCAATAGTTGCTCTGGTGTTGAGTGAGTCAGAGTGGGGGATGGCCGATTCTGTGTTGCAGCATTTGTGCAGGATACCTGCGCCGATACACGGTAGGCTTCGCTCAGTGTCTAGTTTGTTTGCGCTTGTTGACGAGCAGGAGTTTCTCATCAGTAGTTGGCGGCGTCGGGCTTGCATTTTTCTGGAACTTTATATAATGTTCAGCGCACGGCGCCTATTTGCAGCGCTTGTTGCTGGAGCTGCAGCGCAAGATGCAGATGGTTTGTCGCGGGAGCAGCTGAAGCCTTTGACCAGCTTCCGCCAGCAGCATC
>CALGTP010000853.1 GCA_937902105.1 uncultured Actinomycetes bacterium | reverse complement strand
CTGTAGAATCACCACCGTGCATCTGTGGACAAGTTGATTGAACGTCAGCTCAGCTAAGCCAGTAATATCATAAGATGTGTGGGAACTCCATGCTGACCCCAACATCTTATGCTGCAACTTACCCTGCTCTTCGTGCTTGTCCGCCATGGATAGCATCAGCATGTCTGTCAAGTAGATTTTGTAGATCGACGATGCAGCTTCCTTCGCAAGGGACCGTGAACCAGCGAGCCTGTAACAGCAAGCGCAATGCCGCTTACCAGGCTCACACTTGTTACGTGCATCGGAGCATGCAAGGCGCTGGACAAGAACATGCCCGTTCTCTTCAACAATGACTGTGCGCCCCAAGTCTGCTAATTGACCAAGCTTGGCAGGACATCCCCAACGGACAAACAAACGAAAGTCATCCTTCATCGAAGCCAAGACGAGGTCACTGAGGTCTTCATCCCACAAGTCTGCACCCTCACATAGCTTCGGCGGCTCCACCTGTCCCACTTCCTCTTGCTCCTTCTTCGCCTTCTTGTGCACTGGACCGTCCTCATGGATGTCGAAGGGAACCAGGTTGGTCACATCGAGCGGCTGGAACTTGGCATTGTAGCGTTGGCCCAGGAATCGGCCTCCACATTGTCTGCAATGGTAGTGCAGTGCGCCTGTAACCTTCACCCTCTCACCTTTGCGTTTGATTTCAATATCGCATCTGTAAGGTGAGTACATTCCTGGCCGCTCTTCGTGCAGCCACTTTTCAACATCCATACGTCGGTCCTCGCCCCTTTTGGGATGCCCTTTGGAGCGATGTGTACAGTTGGGCAGATCTGTACGTCGTTGGGGAGGAAGTGAATTTGCAAAGATTGCTCCTTCATCTTCCTGTAGCCACTCGGCGCATACTTTGCAGTTACTGACCTCGTCCGTGGGACAGCCTCCCTTGTGTGTCTTGAAAACATTCCAATGGTCCTTCTTAACAAAGCCAAGTGCTACTCTGTGCTTGGTTTGCCAGTCATGGTTTGTGATCTTTTCTTGTTCGCAGACTACCTTGCCACGAAGGGCGGCCAGCCGCAGCTGACTCTTTAGATACGAGGCCTGCTGAGGCAGCTTCTTCTCCTCCTGTTCCTTGTTCTCTCCTTCCTCTTCTTTCACAGCTTCTGCTTTCACCCTGCAACCTACCCCTAAAGCCCGAACCCTGGAGGTGGCCGCATCCTGGGCACCACTATTTGCTGACAGAGCTGCTGAACCGGAGGCCTGCGGCCCAACATTTGCCGATGGAGCTGAGGTGGGATCCTGCTGTGGAGCGTTTGCTGACAAAGCTGCCGAACTGGAGGCCTGCGATGCAATATTTGCCGATAGAGCTGAGGTGGTGGAATCCTGTGGTGATGGACTTGCTGATGGAGCTGCTGCTGAACTGGAAGCCTGCAACGCAACATTCACCGATGGAGCTGAAGTGGAACCTTGCAGTGGAATATCAGGAATATCTGCCGATGGAGCTGCTGGTGGACCTACCATGGCACAGAGAAGCCTCGAAGTTGCTGAACTGGAAGCCCGTGATGAGTTTGGATCTGACGCATACTTTTGTTTGCAGTCCAAAATATCTTGCCACCGCAGTTTCGTTGCCTGGAGTAGTTGTTCCTCCGAGAAAGCCTCCTCGGGGATTCTCAGCGAGTTTATCTTTGGCAAAGGTTCGGCAACTACGCCTCCTGGGAACAACTGAGGAAGGAGAGCACGCCAGCCTGCCACTATTCTATGTCCACACTCCCAGGGGCCATCTTGCTTGCGGATTTTTGCCCAATTCATCTCGAACGACCCCAAACCCCACTCCCCAGCTATGTCTAGGCCGCTTGATTTTGCGGCCGACCAGATTGAGTTTTTGCGTAGCCCATCAAATACCAGTAATTGTCCAGGAGTGCTCTCAGTGCCTCTTTGAACAATGGAGAAGGCCTGGTGCTGACCGTCAAAAAGGAGGCACACCGCAAGTGATGTGTTCTCTGCCAATCGCAGAATGCTTATCTGTTCTTTCTGCGTCCAATCCAGAATGGCGACAGCCTGCCAATACCGTGGCCCCAGCCACTTCAACGTCTCGACGAGCACTGCTAGCAGCACCTGTCCGAAGTCCGTCTGCTCGTACATGGTAATTTGCGCGATCCCATGGACCTGCCGATAGGAGTCCAATAAACTGAAGACCAGGTCGAACCCGAACTCAATTTGTTCCTGGAGGGCTTAAGTGTTCGGGCTAGAAATATTCACT
>CALGTP010000852.1 GCA_937902105.1 uncultured Actinomycetes bacterium | reverse complement strand
TTTTGGGTGTTATTCAATTAGGTAATGACTGGATTCCGATAGTCACCGTTGTGTGGTTACTAGGAATGGTGCAAGCGATAAATCTGATTGATGGTCTTGATGGATTAGCAGCAGGCATCGTTGCAATTGGTTCTGCTGCGTTTTTCATTTACTCACGACATCTCTCGGGTCTTGGTTTGCTGTCGGAACCAAACATTGGACCGCTTATTGCAATCATCACCGTCGGTGTATGCATTGGGTTTCTTCCGTACAACTTCAATGGCGCAAGTATTTTCATGGGTGACGGCGGCGCATATTTGCTCGGACTTTTGGTAGCAGTTTCAACGAGTGTTGTCGGTGGGCGAGCAGACCCGACAACACAAGCGTTTAGTGGTCAGACATATTTCTTCTTGGCGCCACTTGTTATTCCGCTCATCATTCTTGGAGTACCCATCTTCGACGTTGCGTTTGCCATTGTGCGTCGCGTGAGTAAGCGTCAAGGATTCTCTGAAGCTGACAAAGGACATTTGCATCATCGGTTGATCAATCTCGGGCATGGTCCGCGTCGTGCTGTTGCAATTTTGTGGTTGTGGACTGCACTGTTGTCTGCACTTGTGCTGTATCCCGTTTTCAACAAGAGCGCTACGAACTTTGCACCCTTCGGGCTTGTGGCTTTGGTGTTGTTTTTGTACACCGTCCTGCACCCAGACCTCAATCGCACTCCTGAAGACGAATAATCACGTTTTTGCTCTTCGGTTTGACCTG
The DNA here is from genome assembly GCA_937902105.1 of uncultured Actinomycetes bacterium. GTDB lineage: Bacteria > Actinomycetota > Acidimicrobiia > Acidimicrobiales > Ilumatobacteraceae > Casp-actino8. Next base: position 1,763 of record CALGTP010000852.1, on the reverse strand, counting down.
ACTTGCCGCGCCCGTCTAGATTGTTCTTTGTTTCACAAGGTCATATGAGACCCTTTCCCCCTAAGGCATCCGTTGAAATTACTTCCTAAACCCAAAGCGCCTGTCGCCCTGGAGCCTGGTGTTTCTCACGGAATGGAACTGGCCGGAAGTGTTGTGGTGTTTTTCGGCATCGGGTTTGGAATAGATGCCTGGCTCGGTACAACTCCGCTTTTTATGATCGTCCTCGTTTTGTTCGCCGTCGTCGGCCAATTCATCAAGATGTATTACGTCTACAGCAGTGCCATGCGTCACCTCGAACAAAAACGCGTTGAAGAATCGCGCGGGACACAGTCGTGAACGAGAAATTGTCGCCCCTCGCCATGGCTTCAGCAGGCCAAGCCCCAGAAGTAACGGTGTCGCGCGACATCATCCGTCGAGGGCTCATTATTGCCCCTCTGATCATGGTCATTGCAGGGGTTATTTGGGGCCTCACAGGGGCATGGTCGGCAGGCCTCGGATTAGCTCTAGTCCTTATGAACTTTGGGCTTGCGGCCGCTTTGATCTCCTGGGCAGCGCCTATTTCACTAGCGCTCATGATGGGAGTCACCCTCTTCGGGTTTCTCCTACGCCTTGGGCTTATTTCTCTTGCTGTTTTCTTGGTACGCGACGTGTCATGGGTATCCCTTCCTGCGCTGGGGATAACAATTATCGTCACTCATCTCGGATTGCTGTTCTGGGAGATGCGATTTATCGCTGCCTCTCTAGCATTTCCTGGATTGCGTCCCAATGCGCAAGAATATCCATCGTCAAGCGCCGCTGAGACACCCTGAAGGACCACAACGTGATTGCTCTCGATTTTCCAGAAATTAACTCGATCCTTGTTTGGAAAGACCTCTTTCCAAGTTTCAACAAGATTGCATTAATCGCTGTACTTGCTGCTGTTATCAGCATCACAATTTTCTTACTTGCAGTTCGTCAAGATCACAAAGAAGCACCGAAGGGAATTCGTAACTTCGCAGAAGTCATTGTTGAATTCATCGAAGACGGTGTTGTGATGCAGACGATGGGCAAAGACGGACTTGCATGGACACCGTTCTTGATGACGATGTTCTTGTTCATTTATTTGTGCAACGTTCCCGGAATCATTCCGTTCTTCCAAATGCCTGCAACTGCGCGTATGGCAGTTCCTTTGTTCCTTGCACTCATGGTGTGGGTCATTTACAACGTCACCGGAATTAAGCACCAAGGAATTGGTGGCTACCTCAAGAGCACACTCTTCCCACCAGGAGTTCCAAAGGCTCTCTACATTCTGGTAACACCAATCGAATTCATTTCGGCAATCATCGTTCGTCCGTTCTCGTTGGCCGTTCGTTTGTTCGCCAACATGATGGCCGGACATATTCTTCTCGTTACGTTTGCACTCTTGTCTGAAGCTTTGTTTCAAGCCAAAGACAAGATTCTGATTCCCGTCGGAATCCTCCCGTTCTTCATGCTCGTATTCCTCACTTCATTTGAAGTGTTGGTTGCGTTCCTGCAGGCATACATTTTCGCTATGTTGACCGCCGTCTATATCGGTGGCGCGACGCATCCCGAGCACTGATCAATAAAAGATCTCCCAACTAACTACAAACCACATAGGAGAAAACAATGGAAGCAATTGCACAACTCATAGCGGCAGAAATGACACCTGCCGAATTGAAGAACAATGCAGCAGCAGCGAGCGCAGGCTATGCCTACGGTCTTGCTGCAATCGGGCCTGGCATTGGCATCGGTTACCTCGTCGG
>CALGTP010000851.1 GCA_937902105.1 uncultured Actinomycetes bacterium | reverse complement strand
ATGACAATTAACAAACAAGTGCCAAAATCAATTTTGATCTATATGTCCATTTTCAATTTTCCTGCAACGGCTCGTCACGGGATTTCCCTTGCATGTCTTGTTATTGGTTTTCCATTGGTTTATGTGTGTCGTGCATTTCTTAACAATCGTTCACTCGATCGGCCCAGCCAATCTTAGTAGTCTCACAGCTATGTGCAGCAGCTCTGTCTATCGTCGGTGTCGTGTTTTTCTTTATCCGGATTTGAAAACCCTTATCACGACGCCAATCAGCATACATATAGATACTTCGACTGTCTGTCATGTTTGCAGCGATGGTGCGCTGTTTTTACAGCCAGACACATTTAGTCGTGCTTGCCTGTATAGTGAAACCATCTTGCATGGGATCGTTAATGTAGCAGCCGGTCCAAGGACCGTCTTGGTTTTATACGTCTCACCCAGACTTGCTATACGCATCAGCACATGTTCTGTAACAAAGAGCATCCGAAAATGTCGAGATCCCAATGGCGTGTATGTGCAATTGGAATCTCAAACACGGTGTGCAGCAGCAATGGACGCAAAGAACATCGTGCTCTGGGATGTATCTCTAGCAGTTTTTGATTCGTATCTTAGCGCTTTGCAGCAGTCCTGTGCCATTTCACATTCACTGGTTCATCGCATTCGTTTGCAGTCTGCATAACACGTTTCAGGCAACAGCAGTACATGATCCATGCAGGCCAAGCAACCGTCAACTACCTCGTTCTTTATTTCGGCAGGTAGATAAGCATGCTCGTGCCCAGTCATCCACACTGTAGTGGTATCGGCATCTTTCTAATGTCTGCCGTTATTTTCTAGATGATCTATTTCCAGACCAACAGGGTACGCTTCCTGTGCAATGTCGGCTCAGACTGTGCCCGGTCATCTTGCTGGAAACGATATTCAACGGTGTCTGCCAGGCCTGATCCCTAACGCGTTAGAACCGCTTCAATGACCTTCCTGTCATACTCATCGTTGCCCCATTTGCTAGTTTACAGATGAAACCATTTTGCGTTTGAACTGTTTTATGCGTCTTATTTGACAACGTCTTCATTGTAGCAGTCTCATTTGAAACGTCTTCATGTCGACATTGCATGTAGTCCATGTAACATCTTGCATGACTTTCTCGATGTCTGTGAACAGCGGTGCAAGGTCTCATGACATGATGGTCCGAAGAAGATCTGTAACTGATATCTAACGTGCCTGCATGTGTGTATGTGTGTGGCGTGTGTGTTTTTTTCTCGTTCTTCTCCACCCACGCCAGGCTACTCCCAGTGGTCCTGTGCTTGCACTCCGTCACAGGCTCAGCGCAATCGTTTGCAGTTACCGCCAATCAGTTTGCAATTAATGTCGCATCTAGCTCCACATTAAGCTGGTTCCTATGAAGGTCACTGGCATTGCCACATGCGCAGGATCTGATTCTGTGCCGCTCCCGAAGGCATGCACACAATGCCACGCCACCGGCACTCCTGCAAACCTGACTTTCATTCGCGCTTCTGACTCGGACACCATGGAAGCCTATTGCCGAGACAATCGTTGCCATGATCGATTAATCGTACAGTCCCACGGGCTGTTAGCGCACAGCCAGGTCAGGATCATTATGAAAATGGCACCTCCCAAAAGGTGGAACCGACACATTCTCAGATCTATTGAAATGGGACTTTGCACTATCAGCAAGTATAACATCCAAGAACTTTTCGAGCAGTATCAGAAAACATTACCAAAAGACGTACTCCCTCGAGCTAACGACTTCATGTTCACCAGTGAGAATCGTCCGATGACTGATCAACGACCGACAGGCAACACTCAACGAACTTCCAGCGAAGCGGGCTATATTTGCGACGTCAAGTCAAGATCACTTCAAATCGATCCGCACACTATGCAATCTGAACAGCGCGACCCTAAGTCAGTTGAAACGGACAGTGACAGTCAAGGAATCTACAGCCCATCGAAGACAGAGATCGACAGTAATGAACTAGAGACGTTGGAAATCCGACGGGAACGGAATAAACAGAAGGCCACTTACATCCGCCAGATCAGATCTATATACAGGATGCACAATCCGGCCAAATTAGCAGGAGTCGATAAGTTGGTCGAGAAATACGATCGCAACGTTGACGAGCTGTACCTGGCCATCTGCCGAAAGTACCAGGTGGAACCTGATTTGGCTTTCAGGTGCTGGGCAAAGCAAAAACAGACCGCCATCTCGAATCTCTCCAAGAAAACCGCATCAAGCGCAGTTGCAACAACCGACCACGGACCTATCGCACCTCTTGTCAAATTTCAAATAACTACGGCCACCGAGCCCGTTGTGTTGTCTACAACAGGCACAAGGTCGGCAATAACTACAGAACGACCATTGAAGATACCCAAACTCGCAATTCCAGCAACCATTCCTGCCGAGTGCCGCATGTCAAAGAACAAGGCAATGGCATCTCATTGCAACTTACTAGGCGGAATGCAGACCATCCGAGAAGGTCGCACACACGCAAACTGGTTTGAGTCGATCATTGACCCCCTACACAGCGTCAAAGATGATATATATCAGGAACTGGTCCAAGCTCGATCGACGCAATTTGCTGATCAATGCGAAATCAAAGTGCTTCAAGATGGGACAGCTGGAATTC
>CALGTP010000850.1 GCA_937902105.1 uncultured Actinomycetes bacterium | reverse complement strand
TCAACCTTTGGCTACATCAACGCATCGTGGACTTTACGTGCCGATGTGGTGGCTAATTACACGTGTCGTTTGTTAAACAAAATGAAGTCAACGGGCACTCAGCAGGCCACCCCCCGACTACGAGCGCAAGATCAAAACATGACGCAAAGGCCGTGGATTGATGACTTCTCTGCTGGCTATATGCAGCGCATGATGCACCTCATGCCCAAGCAGGGTGACCATGCTCCGTGGATCAATCCGCAATTGATCGCTGTTGATAAGCAGATGATTGTCAAGTCGCCCATCGATGACGGAGCGATGCAGTTCAGCAAAGTAAAGACTCCGGTTTAAGCCACTGCCTCATATCTTTTTGGTGGAACTGGTGGCGGGATATGCCCGAAATCGGGCATATCCCGCCACCAGTTCCACCAAGTTAGCTGATCTTTTTCGCCAGACGGACCGTTGAGAGTTTGTCGGGTGCAGCCAGTCCTTGCATCGCGATCTCGTAATCCGGCAGGGCGTACACGTCGCCATCGTCATTGATCATGATGAAGCGATCAAATTTGGCCAGGAATGTACGATCGTGGCTGACAGCCACAACGGTTCCCTCAAAACTGTCAAGGGCTCGTTCAAGTGCCTCTGAAGATTCGATATCCAAGTTGTCGGTTGGCTCATCAAGCAACAACACATTGTGCCCCTCAATCTCGAGACACAAAATCTCAAGTCGTGCCTTTTGACCACCAGACAGAGTTTGAAACTCTTGCCGTGAATTGTTGACCAATCCATAGCGCGCTAAGGCCTTCATTGACTTCTCATCTTCAATCAAACGATCGCGCACAATATCTAGACATTGGCGACCAGTGAAGTCAGCGCGGTTATTGATCTGGGTGAACACACCCACCGACGTTCGCGGCCCAAAAGTCACTGATCCAAGATCGGGTGTGACGCCGTTCAGCACTGCAAGGAGGTGACTCTTGCCAGTTCCGTTCGGACCGATGAGACCCACGCGCTCGCCGTGATGTATCTCATCAGAGAAGGGAAAGAACAAGTCGCCAACAGAGACATCGACAAGTTTTGCAACGCGACGCGCCGCATCTGCTCCGCGCAGACGTACATGAATGTGTTGATCGGCTACAGGTGGCGGGGGCGGACCAGCAGCCACGAACTTTTCCCAACGAGTCTCTGCTCCGTTTGCCTTAGTTGCATTTTTGAAGTTTTGCGCAGCCCGTTGCTTCATGATTTTCATGTGATGGAACAATCGACGCTCTTCGTCATTCCAGCGCTTGAGATCATCACCGAGTAGTTCTTGACGTTTAGCGCGGGCCTCGGGAAAAGTGAGGTACGAACCACCGTGCACCCACGCCCCAGATCCCTCAATGACAACGATTTTTGTGGCCACTCGCTCTAGGAGAGTGCGATCGTGGCTGACCATCAGGATTGTTGAGCGACAAGACTTGATTTGTTCTTCGAGCCAGCCGCGAGTGGGGATATCGAGATAGTTGTCGGGCTCATCCAGTAACAAAACATCTGCTCCAGAAGTCAACAACAAATCGAGGACGAGCCTTTTTCGCTCACCACCAGATAGTTCGCTCACTAGTCGGCGAGAAAAATCATCCACTGTGGTTTTGACACTCCGCTGAGCAGCAGCCTGCCATTTGGTTTCCAGATCGTATCCACCCATGTCGCCCCAGTCGCCAAGGGCTATGGCGTAACCCATGCCATCGTCGCTGCCGTCAGCAAGAGCCTTTTCGGCTGCAACCAAGGCCCGACCCGCCGTTCGCAAATGTGTCGGCGCGACCTCAATCAGCATTTCTCGCAATGTGTCAGTTGGTCGCGACATCCCAACGTCTTGAGTCATCGAGAGAACGCTTCCATTGACGGTGAAGTCACCGTCATCACATTCGTATTCGCCGGTCAGGATCTTGAGAATGGTGCTTTTGCCGACGCCATTGGCCCCGACCAAAGCAGCATGCTCGCCTGGCGCAACACCGAAACTGACATCAAAGAAAAGCTGGTCGGCTCCTGGTGGTGCGTATTCAAGTTCGGAGATGACGATGCTGCTCACACCGCCCATTCTCACTGCTAAATGGCGTGGCTACACCTTTAGGAGCAATTTGCCGTGATGGCCGCCTGTCATCAACATATTCAACACTGCCGGAAAGTTCTCCACACCGTGTTCAATCTGCTCGCGCATCAACAAATCTCCGCTTCGTAGCCAATCTGCCAGTTGTGATTCGGCACGAGGGTAGTGGGCGGCGAAATGGAAGACAGCGAAGCCCTCAATGCTGGACCGACGTTCGGCCAATTTTAGGTAATTCTTTGGACCCCGAACCTCAGTCATTTTTTCGTACTGAGAAATAGCACCACAAATCACAATACGCGAACCCAAAACAATGCGCATCAACACATCGTCAAGAATTTCTCCACCTACATTGTCAAAAAATACGTTGATACCATCGGGCGCGAGTTCATCAAGCCGAGCACCAACATTTTCATTTTTGTAATCAATGGCCGCATCAAATTTTAGTTCGTCTACTAAGAATTTCGTCTTGTGGGGACCACCAGCAATGCCGATCACTTTGCTTGCTCCACTAAGGCGGGCGATCTGCCCGGCCATTGAGCCAACAGCACCAGCAGCGCCTGAGACCACAACTGTGTCACCTGGCTTCACTCGTCCGACATCAACGATGCCAAAATAAGCAGTCATTCCGGTTGTGAGACCAAGAGCGCCAAGAAATGCAGAAGCTGGCGCAATGCTGGTATCAAGTTTGCGCATCGTGATTGAAGGCATCACAGCGTAAGTCTGCGAGCACATCGGACCAAAGACATGATCACCTTCAGCGAAACCTTCTGCTTTGCTCTGCACAACTTGACCGATGCCCAAGGCAGGAATGACACCACCGATTTCTGCTCCCTGATGGAATCCACCCTCATCAAGAGTCGTGCGAATAAACGCGTCAATGCCCAAAAGATCAACCTTTATGAGCAATTGACCATCTTCTAGTGGTGCAATTTCTTCTTCGAGATAAGTGAAATTGGAATCGTCAGGGCGACCCGTTGGGCGGCTTTTGAGGATGATTTTTTTATTGATGTGCGCCATCACATACCACCATCAACTGACAAGATTTGACCAGTGACCCAACTAGAGGCTGGCGAGACAAAGTACAGCACGGCTTGACCTAAATCTTCTGGTGTGCCGAGTCGTCGCATTGGTAGGCGAATACGTTTTTCTAATATCGGAAGATCTTTTTCTTCAAGTCGCATGGCTTTCATCATGATCTCTGTGGGAACTGCGCCGGGCATAATGCAGTTGACGCGAATTCGTGGTCCGAGTTCTTTGGCGTAGGTGACGGTCAGCGAGTTCACGCCTGCTTTAGCAGCCGCGTAATGTCCACTTCCCATCACCGTGCTGACTGCAGCACGTGATGAAATGTTGACGATGCGTCCACCATCGCGCATGAGTCGCGCCGCAGTATTGGTGCACACCCAAATCGCTGTGAGATTAAGACGCATCGTGGCATCCCATTCTTTGGCGTCAAGTTCGGTCAGCGGTGTCTGGATAGGGGACCCGCCGGCGTTGTTGATCCAGATATCAAGATGTCCGAATTCGGAGATGGCTTTTTGTGCAAGTGCTTCAACAGCGTCGTTATCGGTGACATCAGTGGCGAGAGCAATTGCGCGCCCACCGCGTGCACGTATGCCGGCGGCGACAGCTTCGACTTCGTCTCCGCGACGAGCCGCACATACGACTGCGGCCCCCGCCTCGGCCAAGGTGTTGGCGATACCTTCGCCGATTCCCCGTCCTGCACCAGTGACGACGGCAACGTCATCAGACAAATCAAATAGACCACTCATGGTG
>CALGTP010000849.1 GCA_937902105.1 uncultured Actinomycetes bacterium | reverse complement strand
TCCCTCTTGATCGCCTCTGGGGGATCTGAGGAGTGATTCACGAACTCTTGCAACAAGTGGAGCCTCTACCGAGGAAACTTTACGACGTTGCCCAATGAGTTCTACCGAATCGCAACCCCGCCTCATCGCAGCCAAGTTCGCTGGTCAGAGGGGGCCCCAATTTACTGAGTGGTCGAAAGACTATCTCGATGCAGCTACGGGAAAGGGGGACGAAGATGCTAGCTGGACTGACTGTTTCCTTGGGCAAGACCCCCAGGCTGGTCTGTCCGCTGCGCAAACGCGTCGCCGTACCCAACGCAGACGGGAGTCCTACGCATCCCTCCTACAACACATCGACGATGAGTCACTCAAGGCAGTGATCAGAGCTGAGGCTGGGCCCTTAGCTGTCAATGCCAATGACAGATCTAATGGCCGAGTTGCATGGCAAGTAATCCTGCGAGAGTGCCAAGAACCTGCCTCAGCGCTACATATCAATATCAAGATCCTCGAGTACAACGGCCTGACGATGGCGAAGGACGTCGGCATTACCGAGGCCTCGGTGACAGACTTTAATCGCCTGATAGTGAGCAAGAACGCGGATCTCCCGCTCGCAAATCGCTTCAGTGACGACTCGATGACGGAGAAGATGCTCGGTGCCATCATCATCCCTCCTACCCTCGCTCAGATCGCTGACACGCTTCTGCAGTGTCCAACGGCAAATCGCGATGCTCGCTTCTACACGCAGCCTGTGGCTGCTGTGGGAGGTGGTCCGGCTGTCCCTGGCGGATGGAATCGACGTGCTGTCGTGCAGCATCTCGACGAGCTGTGGCGCTCTGCATTCAAAAGAGGCGAAGTCAAGTTCGCTGCGCCCACCTCACGGCCGACTCGTACTGGCCCGTCGAATCGTGCTGATGGAATGGCCGCCGAAGATGCCGATGCTGCGACCGATGAATGCTACGCCGCTGAATACGATAGCGAGTCGCTCGAGGACGCCTGCGCCGCTGCTACATCCCAACTCGTGTGGAATTCCTACGAAGGCAAGAGTGTCGACGAGCTCGCTGCCTTTATGGATGGGCTGGACAATGACGTCGCAATGGCGGTCATGACCGCTCTAGAGCAAGAGCTCTGCTGCTTCAACTGCTTCGGGCTCGGCCATCGGCAAGCCGAGTGCCCGTCGCCCAAGGCTGACCGCACACAGGTCATCGACCGGCTCATGTCACTCGTCACCCGGATGAAGACATCCGGTGCTCGCCGTGGACCGTTCTCCGGTCTCAGCCGCGGCGGACGAGGTGGACGTGGCCGCGGCAATGGCTGGCGAGGTGGCCGCAATGCGTACCGAGGCGGCCGCGCACCATTCAGACCGGCCAGACCCGCGAATGCGGACTCGTCCAAAGAAAAAGGAAACTCGGAGATCGGCATGCAAGCTGAGACGATCCCGGGTAATCCTAATATGGAACGCGCACCCGGCGCATCTGCAAACGAAATCGGCGCTGCGGCGATCACCACCGACGGAATCGATCCCCTCGATATCTTTGGTGAGCCGATGCATGCAACGGAAGGAGCCGATGAGGCGCACGGCTGGCCATTTCCCGCACCGGCCAATTCCCCGATGCGCCGCGCTGTAATCGCCTGCGCTGGATTCGCCCTCGTCGGTGTTCTTCTGGCTGTGGCTGCGTCTCGGCGCTATCTACCCTCGCCTCGCCGCCTCGCCACTATCCTGGTCGTCGCGGGGGCTCAGACTGGATACGCCCTCGCCCCTCCGACCCAATATGCGCCGCCGAATAGTGCCCACCAGCACTTGGGCCCAACGCTCGCAACCGCCGCTGCTATCGGTGCCGTTGCCGGCTCATTGCTCAATCACAATTTCGACGCAGAGCCGACCTTCATCTTCTCGTGCGTCGACACCTCGATCATGCCGACGGAGTTTGCTTTCCTAGGAGACAGGGCCGCTTCTGGTCTCATGCCTATGAATCTCAAGAAGAACGACGGAATCGCAGAGATGCTCATTGACAGTGGCGCTACTAGCCATATGGTGGATAACGCACTCAAGCTCTCGCGCGTCACGGCCACCAATCCACGCGGGCGTGATGTCCGTGTCGCCAACGGTCACGTCATTCGATCTACTCACGTGGGCGAAATGGACGTCACCGTCAACGCCCGCTATCGACGCAAGACCAACAAGATCGAAAACTGTGCTACCGTGATGACCCTCACCGACGTACTCGTGGTGCCTGGACTCAAGACCGACCTCTTTTCTTGCAACGCCGCCTTCGAATGCGATGGCATACGGTCCTACTTCAACGATGAACGTCGCCTCGTGCTACCCGATGGTGGCGAGGTCTCTTTTGCCGAGGGTGGACACCGTCGCAAAAGTCTCATCAAGTACCACCAAGCCCATGGCAGTGCCAATCTCGCTGCTTCTACAACTGCAGCAGCGAACGACATGGTCCACAATCTCTTGGCCCATTTCTCGCCGGACAGAATTGCAATGGCTCGAGAGCGCATGAGATCAAGCTCCTCAAGCTCCTTGCAGAACCAAGCGAGTGGCATGCCCAAAACGTCGGAGCTCCAGCATGCGTCACACGACTGCTTGTCGTGTGGGCTCGGAGGGGCGCACAAGCCCGCCATCTCGCACACCCGACCTCGCCAAAATGCTCGAGTCGGTGTGTTCGGTGACTCCGTCCACGTCGACCTCTGTGGACCCTACCCGCCGTCCGTGCACACAGGATTCAAGTACGTCATCGGCTTCGCTGATCGTGCCACTCGAGAGGTCCACATCTACTTTCTCGTCAGCAAAACCGCCGAGGAGGTCCGAGGTGCAATCGAGACCTTCGTCTCCGACAATGGGCGCGTGAAGCAGTTTGTCTTCGACAACGGGGGTGAATTTACGGCAAGAACCGTCGAGCAGCTACTCAACGAGATGATGACAAGCCGCAGGTTCTCAGTGCCGTACACGCCCCAACGAAACGGCCTCATCGAGCGCTTCTGGTACACGCTCAATCGCCAAACGAGAATCCTGCTCGCGCACACCGATCACACAGAGGCTCTCTGGCCATTCGCGATGAGCCACGTGGTCGCGATCCATAATAGCCTGCCAACGAGAGCGCTGGACCCACCGATGGCACCCTCGGAGGCTCGTACGGGCAAGGTCCCCTCGCTCAAGCGCTTCTCCAAGGGCGTCTGGGGATGTGATGCAGTTGTGAATCTCCCTACTCCTTCCGGGGCGAGCAAGCTTTCACCTACGGGGGTGAAGGCCAACTACTTGGGTGTGGACGCCCGCCGTAGCGGTGAATTCTTCTTCATCCCAGCTCTGAACAAGGTCGTCAGCCTCGTGAACGCGGTGAAGTACTTCCCGACGGAGTTCACGCCCATCAGGAATGCACCAATCCCGAGCCAGCCACCGACGGTCCAGTCCCCGATGATGCCCATCCGTGCCATTGGAAATTACCAGGTTGCCCCGGCTGTACCAACTGCCGTCAATAATCCCAACCTGCCGACCACGGTGGCCATCCCAATCAACGTCTCACCCGATCAGGCAGCAATGGCCGACCTAACCAGCGTGCTCAAGCAATCGCCTCCCATCGGGTCCTCCATCTACAGCTCAAGCTTCGTGTCAGATTGGTGTTTTGCTATTGACGCCGAGGCAGTCGTATCGCGTGTAACTGATGCCCCCAAGAACCATCGAGACATCCACGGCCGACCCGATGAAGAAGAGTGGAAAAAGGCGGAGATCCTCGACTTCGAGGCCAAGATGCGCAACGGGGCGTTCGCGATCCTGGACCGCTCCAAGATCCCCGTCGGCACCAAGACACACAAGTTGATCTACGCGTATGTGAACAAATGCGACCCGATCACCAAAGACCTGATCGAACGCCGAGCGAGACTGGTCGCCGCTGGCTACTCACTGAGAGCTGGCATCGAATACACCGAAACAGCCTGTGGAACGATGCGAGGCTCGAGTGTGAGAGCCCTCCTTTGCTGTGCGAGCATCGATGACGATGACATCTTCTGCGGTGACGTCGAGAAGGCGTTTACCCAAGCTCCTATCGATCATGAAATCTATCTGGACCCCCCGCCTCAGTTGAACCTCAATGGCAAGGTACTCAAAGCCCTCATGTCCATCGAGGGGCTACCGCAATCGGGCTGGCTGTTCCAGAACGAGAGCTTCGCGAAGATCAGGGCGCTAAACGGTAGGCAGACCATCGACCCGAACATCTGGATCATCCCTGTCACCATCGGCTCGGAGACGATCGACATCAAGGTGGGAATCTGGGTCGACGATTTCCTGATCATAGTCCCACGCGGCCGACGTGATCTTGCTGAGAAGTTTTGGTCAGACTATCGGACGCGATTCAAGTGCAAGGACCTGGTCGCAGAGCCCAAAACCTTCATCAACATCGAGATCTCCCGCGACCGGAAGAATAAGACTATCACGCTCACGCAGTCGGGGTACATCGACGCCATGTTCGACAAGTTCATGCATGGCTCCGAGTCCAAGCTGTGGACCAAGCTGTGGAACACCCCGATCAAGGACGACGAAGAGAGCCTCCTTGCGTTCTCGAAGCTGAGTCCTGGCTCTGAGGAGGAGCAGCGCAAAGTGATCGAGCAGGGGTTCATGTCCATCGTCGGGAGTATCCTCTACGCTTCGGCCATGACTCGCCCTGATATCTCGTTCCACACGGCATTCCTGGCCAAGCTCATGTCCACCCCCTCACCTGCTGCGCTAGATGCCGCCCTCGGGATTGTCAGCTACCTCAAGCGTACTCGGAAGCTGGGAATCACTTATGGCTCTGATGAGAACCTCGTCCTCTACACGGATAGCTCCTGGGGAAATGAGAACCCCCGCCCAATGGCTGGCTATGCATCGTGCTACGGGGGTGCAGCGCTTAGCTGGGCGGCGAAGTCGCTGAAAATTGTCCCTCTTTCTAGCGCTGAAGCCGAGTCGGCAGTCTTCTCACTGGGCTGCAAGGACGCGATGTTCATCAAGCAGCTGTTAGCTGAGATCCGTCCCAAGGCTACGCCGCAGATCGTCATCAACGCGTTCATCGACAATACTGCAGCCATCGATATCGTCAAGTCGCACGGCGCGTCTGGTCGCACTAAGCACTTTGAACGGTGGATCACCTACGTACGCGACCTGTACCAGCGGAAAATCATCTTGGTTTCGCATCTCAAGACTGACGAAATGCCTGCTGACATCTTTACTAAACCACTCCCTTATCTTACGTTCACCAAGTTCCGCAGAGTGCTACTCGGCATGTAGTACCGGAACAACACTTCCAGCCAAGAGGGTGAGATGCCCCCA
>CALGTP010000848.1 GCA_937902105.1 uncultured Actinomycetes bacterium | reverse complement strand
TTTAGATTTGGTCTGCAGGCGTACGCCCCAGAGTCTGGCAAGCAATGGCGAGAACTGGCGCGCAAAGCCGAGTCCACTGGCTTTTCTTCTTTCCATCTTGCTGATCACATGATTGGTCCGGGACCCGCTCTGGCGGCGACTGGTCACCCCGTGCAAACTGTGGCTGCGATTCCAGCAATGGCAGTGGCGGCCGAGGCTACGAGCACCATCAAGGTGGGTTGTCGCGTGCTTTGCGTTGACTATCGCAATCCAGTGATGCTGGCCAAAGAAGTTGCCACCCTTGACTTTTTTTCCGAAGGACGACTTGAACTTGGTTTAGGCGCGGGCTGGTTGCAGGGTGAATATGAGGCTGTCGGAATTGCTTTTGATCGTGCGGGAGTGCGACTAGATCGCCTTGAGGAAATTATTGGTTTGCTCCGTGCTTCTTTTGCCGAAGGTGAACTGAATATCGATACACCTCACGTCCATGCTGTGGGATTCGAAGCAGTGCCCAAACCCTTTACTAAATCAGGGCCGCCGATCATGATCGGTGGGGGAGCACAGCGCATTTTGACCATTGCTGGTCGTGAAGCCGACATCGTCAGTCTCAACTTCAACAACTCCTCGGGCAAGTTGGGAGCCGAAGGTATCGGCTCGTCAACGGCGGAACACACGGATCAGAAAATCCAGTGGATTCGCAATGGAGCCGGTGAGCGTTTTGATCAGATTGAAATTGAAATTGCTGCCTACTTTACGGTGGTCACTCCAGATGGTGCAGGCACACGTGCCAAAATGGCGCCAATGTTTGGTATGACTCCTGAAGTTTTTGCCGAGCATCCCAATGTGCTCGTTGGTTCAGTGGATGAAATCTGTGACCGCATTGTTGAGCGGCGCGAGCGGTTTGGTATTAGTTACATAAGTTTCGGTGCGTCCGTGATGGATTCAGTGATTCCAGTCGTTGAACGACTTTCAGGTAAATAAATTTTCAATGTGAGCGGAGAACATCATGACCATCGACATCAGTACCTTTAACCCATTTGATCCCACAACGCAGCAGTGCCCCTATCCGCACTACGCCCAAATGCGTGCCGACTCCGCGGTACACCCAGTACCGAGTATCGGCGTGCACCTAGTCACGAAACACGACTTGGTGATGACGGTACTGCGTGACCCGCAGACGTATTCATCGTTGTTCGGTGGCTCAGGTATGCCATTGAGTTCAGCGGACCGTGAAAAGTTCGCTGATGTGATGGCTGCTGGTTACCCACGTGTGCCAACCATGCTGACTGCCGATCAACCCGACCACACCCGCTATCGACGCCTTGTGGCGCGTGCTTTTCACCCCAAGGTGATCGCCGAAATGGAACCAATCATTCGTGAAATTACTGTCGGTTTGATTGACTCTTGGATTGATAAGGGTCGCATTGAATTCGTCAAGGAGTTTGGCGTTCCCTTGCCCGTGCGCGTCATTGCCAAGGCGCTGAATGTGCCTGATGATCGTCTTGCGGACTTCAAGCGCTGGTCTGATGATTCCATTGCTGGCATCGGGACAAACATCACGATTGAACAACGTATTCAGGCTGAATATGGCGTCAATGAGTTTCAGCATTATTTTGCTGACCAGATCAATTTGCGTCGCACTGAACCACAGGACGACTTGTTGACTAATTTGCTCAACGCAGCGATTGATGACGATGATCCAGAAGTGACGGATAAGCGTCAACTTGATATGGCTGAGATGCTGAGCATTGTGCAGCAATTGTTGGTGGCCGGAAATGAAACGACCACTAAGACATTGACAGAGATGATTCGCCTGCTGGCGGAGAATCCTGCCGAATGGGAAAAACTCAAGGCAGATCCATCACGTGCTGAAAAAGTCGTTGAGGAAACCTTGCGTCTTTCGACACCCACGCAGGGCATGTGGCGCATTCTCACTAAGGACACTGAACTCGGTGGGGTACAACTGACTAAGGGCCAACGAATCATCATTGTCTTTGCCTCGGCTAATCGTGATGAGGCCCTGTACGACGATCCAGACGGCTTCAACCCCGACCGTGAGCACCTGCGCGAGAACTTGGCTTTTGGCAAGGGAATTCATTTCTGTTTGGGTGCCAATCTCTCGCGACTTGAGGGCAAGGTTGCCGCTGAAGAACTCTCCAAGCGCATTGACACACTCACTCTGTCTGACTCAAATAAATACGAGTATTTCCCGAGCTTTATGTTGCGCGGTTTGACGAACCTTGAAGTTGAATTCACTGCTGCAACTGGTGCGCCTCGATGAGTGGCGAACTAGCCGGGAAAATTGCCGTGGTGACTGGTTCAAGTCGTGGCATTGGCCGAGGAACCGCAATTGCTTTGGCTGAAAAAGGTGCCACGGTGTACATCACGGGGCGCAGTGCCGGAAGTGGACCACTGACGATTGACACCACAGTGAAGATGGTCAATGATGCAGGTGGCAAAGGTATCGCAGTGCAGGTTGATCATGGCGATGATGCGCAGATCGCTGCTCTCTTTGCACGAATCAAAGACGAAGTCGGCAAGATCGATGTGTTAGTCAACAATGTCTACAAGATTCCTGATCCTCCAGCCTGGGGCGGTGGCTTTTGGGATCATCCGATCAGCATTTGGGACGATCAAGTGGGGATCGGTCTGAGGGCCCATTATGTGGCTTCGTGGCATGCTGCACCTCTTCTATTTGCCGCTGGTGCAGGAGGCTCAATTATGAATGTCTCGTCGCCTGGAGGAAGTTCATATCACTTCAGTTCTTCCTATGGTGCCGGCAAAGCGGGTCTCAATCGACTCAGTGCCGATATGGCTTTGGAGCTCAAGCCCAAGGGAATTGCTTGTTGTTCTATTTATCCAGGCTCTGTGGCGACCGAATTTATTCAGGCAGTCTCAGGTGACCGTGGCATGGACCTCACGGCGGCACAGACCACTCTTGGTGTTGGTCGCGCAATTGCTGCTTTGGTGGTGGCGCCCGATCTCATGGAGCGTTCGGGTTCCATTCAATGGATTGAAGATTTGTCCGAGGAGTTTGACACTCGAGACGAAAATGGCAATAGGGCTGTGAAGTACAAAACTCGTTCGTGAGTTTTTAGAACTCTAATTGCAAGTGATCGACGCCGCGGATGGTGAGACGATCGCGCCAAGTGATGTCACCCACAGCATGCATATTCGGAAATCTTGCGACCATTGATCCGACAGCGATTTCGGCCTCTAACTTTGCCAGACTCGCACCCAAGCAATAGTGAATGCCGCCAGCGAAAGCGAGATGACGATTGGAGTTAGCGCGATCGAGTTGGAGCATATGTGGATCCGTGAAGATTGCTGGATCATGGTTCCCGGCACCCAAGAGCGTGGTCACGATTGTTCCTGGTTGGACGGTGACCGGTCCATGTAACGCCTGATAAGTCACGGGCACGATAGGAACGCGAACTGTCTGCTGCACTGGTCCGTCAAAGCGCAAAAGCTCATCAACAGCACGGTTCGCAATGCTCGGATTGTTGTGCCACAGAGATAACTGGTCGGGGAAGCGCAGCAAAGCGTTGATGGAATTGCCAATCAGATTGACGGTCGTCTCGTGACCAGCGATGTACAGCAGAACGACGAAAGAGATCAGTTCATCAAGAGCCAAATTCTCCCCTTCGTCTTCAACAGCGATCAGGGCCGACAGCAGATCATCGCCAGGATGAGAGCGTCGATCTTCAATGATTGTGTACAAATAGGGGATCATTTCGTTCAAAGCCCCCTCAGTTCGGTCGAGGTCTTCAAGAGTTGAGGTTGGTTCCAACGAGAGAGTGATCAGTTGACCCCATTCGCGCAATTCATCGGAACGATCTGTGGGCATCGCCAATAGATCTGAGATCACTTGGAAAGGGATCGGGAAGGCCATCTCGTCCACGAGTTCCATGCCACCATTTTTCGCGGCCTTATCTAGGACATCATCCACCAACTGTTGAATTCGTGGGCGCAATCGGTCAATCGACGTTGGAGTAAAGGCTTTGCTCACCAGTCGACGTAAGCGCGTGTGATCTGGGGGATCAAGGTTGAGGATTGTGTTCCCGCCGCCACGACCTTTTCGGCGTTCGCGTTTTGCAATCCATAGTGGGTCAGTCGGCTCATTGGCCGAGGCTTCAATATCACGGCTGAAATCATTACTTCGAAGTGTCGAGAAGACATCTTCGTGGCGAGTCAAGACGATGTTGCCCACGTCAGTGGTGTGCACCGGATCTTGTTCGCGTAAGGCCTGATAAAAGGGATAAGGGTTAGCGCGAAATACTGGGTCGAAAGGGTTAAAGGTTGGCAGCGTCATAGTGCGCTCAGAACTGTAGCGAGGGTGTCAACGATCTGATCAATCTGGGCATCGCTAGTCACTAATGGTGGACAAAAAGTATTGGCATCAGCACCAATAGCGCGTGTGATCACTCCAAGGTCCAACATTTTGTCACGGATCATCATTGGATCACGATGTGGGTGATGTGAAGCTGCCCACACCGCTCCATCACCGCGGATCGAGGCGATCAGCCCGTCGTCGGCTAGAGATTGCAGTCCACTCGAAAGACGTTTTCCGATATGCACTGCGCGTGCCAATAAATCTTCGCGTTCGAGAATCTCGATGTTCTTGAGTGC
>CALGTP010000847.1 GCA_937902105.1 uncultured Actinomycetes bacterium | reverse complement strand
TGCTACACGCGTAGATGCATCTTGCACGAGCGCGGCGTAGAGCTGCTCAAAATGTCAGCTTCATCTTCTACAGACCACAAGCCACCCAGCTCTGTGCACCCGGAGAAAGGGGAAAAGTCGCATGTCGGATGCGAGTGCTGATGCCTGATCGATGAGCACGCCGCTTCCAGCGGACGCTCTCTCTCTACAAGCACGAGCGCGGCGTAGAGCTGCTCAAAATGTCAGCTTCATCTTCTACAGACCACAAGCCACCCAGCTCTGTGCACCCGGAGAAAGGGGAAAAGTCGCATGTCGGATGCGAGTGCTGATGCCTGATCGATGAGCACGCCGCTTCCTGAGGCCGCTTCCAGAGGACGCATGACTGCATGAGTGCGTCACTAGCAAGAGCGCTTTGGCTGTATGTATCACTGTGTACTCAACATGTTATTCCCCGCGCCTAGCCTCATTCAGCATGCTCACAACATATACATCGCGCGAGTAAGGCTCGTGCATCGGCACGCCGTGCTCGTAGCCGCGGTAACCGTCAACTCAAAAGCCGTCGTACTCAAACCGCGTCGAACTGAAGCCGTCGGTGCCTCTCACCACCTCTCTTGCGTTTGAAGTGACGCATCTCTGCATCAGTGGGGGGCACATTCCGCAGGTCGCGGGTGCCCGCGAGATGTGTCTTGCAGTGGGGGCAGTTGTGCGCATTGGCGAGCTTTTGCCCGTTCCTCAGGTAGCTGCCTTGTCGCCAGCGTGCCAGGCAACTGTCATGAATGCGTCCCGCGCAGCACGGCAGGTACGATGGCGGCACCACTGCACAGTCGAGCTTCCACTGCGTGCAGATAAGGCATAGCTCCTCATCTGCAACCTCCGGCACAAACACCGCCGCGGTAACCTCCGTTATCAAAGCTGGCACCGCTATTGCTGGGGGGTGCGGCGATGCTGGGTTGCCGTCTGGTGCCAGCGGCTTGTGGGCGGGCCTCTGAGGTGCTGGTGCCGTGGAGTTTAGTCTGCTGCTGCTGTTCTGGTCAAGGTCGGTTGCTTCGGCTGCAACCTGATCAGGCTGTCGGCAACTAATCATCTGCTGCTTCGGCGGCCGGCCAGTTGGCCTGTTTTGGCCAAGCGCCGCACGTTGGAGCTGCTCTCGCTTCTTGATCCTAGCCTTCTCACGCCGTGCTCGTGTTGCCGGGCTGCCGTCCAAAATGCGCGGCCGCCCCATCTGTGGCTTTGGCATGCTCGCGCGCGGCGAGAAGGGCGAGCAGGGTTCTCTCGGGCGCGGCGCGGAGGGGGGAGGCGCGTCCTACGCCTCACGGAGCTGCCGCCACAGCCCGCAGGAAGGTTCGGGACTGCATCGGTGTGCGCGGGGCGGGAAAGGAAGGACAGGATACTGTCCCGACGTTCACGTGATGGGTTCGTCCATTCATAGCCCGCGCTGCGGCGCTACACAGTCTATCTCCTCTGCCTTCACCACCTAGAACAGCCCGCATCGTGTGCCAGATAGCTATTTCTGAACAAAATTACCGGTACAGTACCGGATAGCTATGCCCGACTTGTGCTTCGCGGAGCTGCCACCAGCTGCGCGCGGTGATGACACCTGCACACAGTTCAATCGACCGCGCATTACATGCCCTATGACCGCCGCCTCCGAAGCCTTCTCCACGTTCGCACTCTTCTCCACTTTCGCACTCTTCTCAACGCAGCTCAGCTGCTCGATCCCGCGTGACGACTCGCTGCAGAATCTATGACACCTGCACCTCCATCATTTCCCGCTTCTCGTACTTGAATTGGACGTCTTCTTCCGGCTCCCTAAGGCCACGAACGATGACCATGTCCCCGTGCTCCAGGAGATGCGTCAGTCGTGCGTTCCCGCCGAGAAAGACGCGCTCGCCGCCCACTGTGAGGATCGTCATATCGGATGTGGTCCTTGCCGCGCGGATCTTGTGCACGTCCATATCCTTGTTGTACACGATGATCGCCATGTTGGAGAGGACGCACCCATCAAATTCGTACATTCGGGTCAGCAAAAAGACCTGGGGTTTCTTGGTCTGCGTTATCTCGATGAGTCGTGCCGAGAAGTACGACTTCTTGAACCACATTTCGTCCTCGGGCTTTGCTGGCGCTCTCTGCAACCGCTGCATCGCCGTGAGCTCAACTGCTTTATCCAGGCCCTCGCTCCGGAACACCATCATTCTCTTCTCGTGCTCATCGTCGGCCACCTTTGTCATCTCGACGAGAAACTCTTCGCGACGTTGGTCGCTGAAGCTCTCGAAGGTCAGCTCTTCCTTCTCCTTGGGAGTGACCTCGGCCCAGACTTGCTTTGCGAGACGAGCGTCTTCGCGCTCGGCATACCCGAACCCCACTCTCGGGCGCTTGTTGCTGCCGCTGCAATCCATGCAGGCTGTTGTAGGTGGTGAAGTCTGGAGGTCATCACAGTATAGTAGTGTGTGTACCGGTACGCACGTTCCGCGCAAGTATCAGATAGCTATCCTGCGAACAAAATTATCAGATAGCTATCCGCTGGATCAAGCCAAACAGCCAAAGCGCCGTGTTGGCTGTTTGACTATCAGTATCACTC
>CALGTP010000846.1 GCA_937902105.1 uncultured Actinomycetes bacterium | reverse complement strand
CCAGCGGCCTTTTTAATGGCTGCTGCTTTCTTGGCTCGGACTTTGCTGTCGGTTGGGAACGCACTGACATGAGCAAGTCCTGGTGGCAAGGTTGGGTCAACTGGTTCGTGGGCAAGTGTTGATAGCAAGGTTGGGTCAACTGGGAAAGCGCGCAAGTTCTGGCTGCAAGTTTGGTTGTTCACAAAGTTCTGGGTTATTATTAAGTCGGGTGTGGAGTGCAGAAGTCCCACCATCATAGCAACCTTAGCAACTAGTCTGCAAGCAACTCCAAGTTGAGCCTTAGCTTTGGCCTTCCCTGATGAACCCATCCAATCAAGTTTGTGGTTCGTGTCAGGAAGACACTTGCAAGAGTTTGAGGGCAAGTCAAGAGTAGACGCTGCAACGAAGCAAGTGGCTGACCTAACACCGGTAGGGAGGGCCTCAACTGTTTCATCAAAGTGGCACAAGCGATAGTACGATTTCCGGATCACCTTGTCCTGCAGCAG
Organism: uncultured Actinomycetes bacterium; assembly: GCA_937902105.1. Taxonomy (GTDB): domain Bacteria; phylum Actinomycetota; class Acidimicrobiia; order Acidimicrobiales; family Ilumatobacteraceae; genus Casp-actino8. Next base: position 3,350 of record CALGTP010000846.1, on the reverse strand, counting down.
GTCTTCGATTTGTGAATCTCGAAGTTGGTTGAAAGATCCAAAGAGTACCATCGGGGTGCCTGATTGGCGGGCCAGCTTGAAGTACTGACAAAGTTGAGTCAAGTGGCTGTACATCTTCTGCTCCTTGACGTCACTGCCTGTGCGTGGAAAGTCGCACCAAACCAAGGAATACTTACCGTGTTTGATTCCCTGGGCAATGGTGGACATGTGTCCAGTGTTCAAAGAGCGGTGGTGGAACCTGACTACTGGCCCAGCGCCAAGTTCCTGAAGGTAAGTGGAGATCCGAGGCTCTGATTCGATGACCAGAATGGCCTGGACCTTGTTGTCTGTGTGTTCCTCCAGTTTCAGAAATTCGGATACCACATTGGAGGCAGGTTCAAGCGCTGAAGGTGTTCCAGGTGAAGTCTGCAAGAGAGTGGCTGGGACTCCACTCCCCTGCCCACATCAAGATGGGGGAGTAGATGGAGAGGGAGCTGAAGTCGCCGAAGTCGAAGTAGATGGAGGTGTAGACGGTGAAGCATGGAAAGTCAACTGGTCAGGGGAAATGCCTGACTTGGCCTGTTTTGCATATTCCTCAAAATGGTCTGCAAGGAGAACGGGGTGCCCAGAGGGTGCTTCCGACAGCGGGAAGGTGATAGCACCTGGGGCCCAGTTTATTGTGTATCCTCCTGGACCTGGAATTGTGATCTGCTTGGGTGTCGTTTCGATCAACACACCTTGGGAGCACATGGAGGACCAACCCCACAGGGCAGGTAGATCCTCTCCCGTTGGCCCTTCCACGACGGGGCCTTCGAAGTGATGAAGTTGAACACGTCCTGTGGAGTCCTTGATGGCCAAGGGGGTTTTGGAATTCCAGTTGCAGGCTTGACTTCCGTGACCAACGCCCTGAATGTACAGAGGTTGATCTCGTTTGGTTTGAGAAGAAGGGTGTCCGTATTGCGCAGCAAGACTGGACACACCGCGGCACCATTTGCCGCCGAGGATGTTGGTATAAGCGCCGGTGTCCAGGATGAGGCTGAAGCGTCCTGGAATCCTCGTGTTGAAGTGATACAACGAAACAGTGGAGTCTTCGCAGGGCATCGGCAATGGAGATTGCACCTGCCACCACGGGAAAGCCTGTTCGACATCTGCTGAGGGGGCGGCGTTTGGGTTCTCGATGTCCTCATCAAGATCGTCTGCAATGCTGTAACGCTGCGGTGAAGCTGAAAGCTGGTCACTCCTAGCTGATGAAGGGCGTACTGATCGCTGAGGTGAAGCTGGAAGCTGTCCACTTCTGATTGACAAAGACCGGGCTGTAGGATGAACTGATTCGGCTGCTGAAGAGGGCTGGTGTCCATGAGCTGAAGAACCATCCGACCAAGAAGCATTGGCCGCTGTGTTGGGAAAGTCCGTTGCGGCAGGCGGCGATGCTGGGATGTCTTGGGCAGAGAGCGTAGCACCGATGTAGGGGAAGTACGCTATGACCTGACCACTGCCTCGACAGTTTGGGCAGTCCTGGTCACCATCGTCTCCAGCTGAGAGGATCGCATTCCTCCAGCAGTCTTCATGAAACAAATGTCTGCAAGACAAGCGGCACGTAGAGTCTCCGTCACTGAAAAATTCAAGACAGATAGAGCAGGTGCTCTGAGTGCCAGTATACCTTGCAACTGATGGCTGTACCTTACCTTTGCCTTTGTGTTTTCCTCTTCCTTTGGCTGCTAGTCGTTGAAGTCGAGCCTGTTCCACTTGCTGTTGAACCTGGAAGAACTCGGTATACTCTTGTCGAAGGGCAAGGTCCTCAAGTCGTCTGCCAGTGATCTGGCCCAGGTTACCTGGAATCAATCCAGGGTTCTGCATTTCAGCAAGGATCTGGTGGAACTGATTGAGTTCACGCTGTTGTAGTGGATCAAGAGAACTGATCGGCTGAGCAAAAAGAGGTGTCAAAGCTACAGGAGGTTGCCATTGCTGATGTGTGGGCTGAAAGATGGGCATGGAGGCCCACTGCGGTATTTCTGGTTCGGGTCGTCGAAGAGAAGTCAGCAGTGCTGCAAGCTCGGCGTTTCCAGAGGGCATCGACTGAGTACGAAGTCCCGGAGGCACTGGAAGCTGTGGCTCGGCAAGCTGCTGAGGTTCCTGAGGAGCAAGAAATGATACCAAATTTGGGCGGAAGCTATCACTGCTTCGAGGGGTACCAACTGCTTCTCGAAACGTGGGGAAAGTTGGCAGGTCCTGCGGAAACGGCTCATCTGCTTGATAGCGATGTTGCGGCAAGTATGTTTCAGGATCTGCAAACGGATTGTCGTAGGTAGCTGGGACTGGCGAGTCATCTCTGCCAGGAAGCTGTATCATGGGGCCAGGAAAGAATGACGCAGGATGCGAAAACGTGGCCCTCGATGATGTAGTTGAAGAGTGTGGCATATGCCAACCGCCTGCACCGATGATTGGCGGTTCCGTGGGGAAGAAGGATGCAGGTTGAGTTGAAGGATGCTGCGGTTCCTGAGGATTCGGTGGTGAAGCTGCTTCTGAAAACATGAATACCATAGTAGACATACCAGCAAGGGGCCCATTAGTGGAATGGTCAACAAATCCAATGCCCTTGCTCTTGCCTTTTCCCTTTGGGCATTCACGTGCAAAGTGTTCAGTGGAGTGGCACTCATGGCATTCAAGAGGTCTGCCATCTGGGCCAAGGGGGTTGCCGCGTCGGCCTTTACCTTTGGCAGAAGAGCGAGCTCCTTTGCCACCCTTACCCTTTCCTTTGGCAACTCCAACAAAGGTTTCAGCAACTTCAACATCACTCAATGAAGCAAGATAGTGTCCAACGGGGCCTGCAGGGGGTCCTTTGCCCTTTCCTTTGCCTTTTCCTTTTCCCTTGCGCTTAACAAATCTCCTGACTGCTCTCACGGGCTTGCCCATGAAATTACGCCAGGCTGATTTGGCGCGTTGATAGGCCCCAAAAAGGGTCGAAGGGACTTGGTGTGATGGCACATTTGGAAGGGGTTCAGCGTCTTCGCCAAATGAAGATACTGTGTCAGAGTCTGTTCCATTTTCAGACTCATCGCCATCAACAAGCCAAGCAGAGCTAGAAGATGAAGCATTCCATGCAGGTGGCTGTGCAAGCCATGTGTTGGATGTGGGCTGATATCCGCCCCAAGCATTACTATCATTCCAAGATGAGGACGACGCAGCAGGCGCCTGGTATCCATTGTTTAAGGCATCGGACCATGGGTCCGGTGATTGAGCTGGATGTACCGGGTAGGCGTGCTGTCTTTGTCCTCCTGTTTGTGATCTAAGGACTCCAGCAATATTGTTAGGTGAGTTTTCGAGCACATGCCCCATTCGCCTCAGCGCATCCTTCAGCTGGATGTACTGGG
>CALGTP010000845.1 GCA_937902105.1 uncultured Actinomycetes bacterium | reverse complement strand
TACTCACATACCTAGTCTGCCTGAAAGAGTCTCAGGAGGTGACGGTGAAGGAAGTATGCATCCCGTTTTCGTAGTGACCGGGCAAGTTGCAGACCAACTGATAGTTGCCCGGCTCAAGTGTGACAGTCAGACTTTCGGTCGTTTTTTTGGCGTATTCACCAATTTCGTCAATCACCAGCAACGATGCATTCTCTTCTGAGAAGTGATCGCCATCGAGTTCAATTTTGCCGTCAGCAACATCAGTTTTCACGACCAAAAATTCGTGGCCGATCGTTCCTTCGTTGGTGACAGTAAAAACGACCTCGCCGGCAGTGGCTTTTTGTTGGTCAACGGTGACTTCCCACTCATTGACAACTCCAGTGATGGCTCCATCAGAATCGGAACCTCCAGCGGTGTCGTCGTTGTCCTCGCCGCAGCCATAGCTAAAAACTAGAACTGACGCCAGCAGGATCGGCATAATTCGTGGATGTTTCATTAGTCCCCCATTCAGGAAGAGGTTTCCCCCCCCATGAAAGAACTATAGCACCCAATTCTGACCCCCAATGACAGCCTTTTGAGCGACTACGGTAGAGATGTGATTCTTTCTGACCGCTCCCTCAGGGAGGCGATAGCAGCAGGCCGAATAGTGATTGAACCCTTTGCCGATGGGCTGATTCAGCCTTCGTCAATTGATGTCAGGGTGTCCAACCTGTTCAGCGTCTTTCGCAATCACACGGCTGGGATCATTGATGTCAAGAAAGATATGACAGGGCTGAATGAACTGGTGGAGATTCCGCAAGATGGCGTGTTTATGTTGCATCCAGGCGAGTTTGTCCTTGGGTCAACACTTGAGCGGATTGCGGTACCGAATGATTTGGTCGCGCGCATTGAGGGTAAGAGTTCACTCGGCCGCCTTGGTCTCTTGATCCATTCAACGGCAGGGTTCATTGATGCAGGTTTTGATGGCCACATCACATTAGAACTGGCCAACGTCGCTAGTTTGCCGATCACTCTTTATCCAGGTATGAAAATCGGACAAGTGAGTTTTATGACGATGACGACACCCGCCGACAAGCCATATGGTTCGGGTGCCAGTGGTTCGAAGTACCACGGTCAAAGGGGTCCAACTCCTAGCCGTTACTTTGAAAACTTTCGCGATTGACTCATCCAAACATTAAGGAAAAATATGTCTCAGACAGTGAAGGGCGTCATCGCCCGTGGCAAAGGCTTGCCAGTTGAACTCGTTGATATCAAGGTGCCCAAACCAGGACCCGGCGAAGCTCGAGTCCGAGTTCAAGCGTGCGGTGTGTGCCATACCGACCTTCACTATCGCGAAGGGGGAATCAACGATGATTTTCCGTTCTTACTGGGTCATGAAGCAGCTGGTGTCGTTGAGTCGATCGGTGACAACGTCACCAATGTGAAGCCTGGCGACTTTGTTGTCTTGAACTGGCGCGCGGTCTGCGGAAATTGCCGTTCGTGTCTGCGCGGCAAACCGAATTTGTGTTTCAGCACTTTCAACGCAACCCAGAAAATGACATTGCTTGATGGCACTCCGCTTGCACCTGCATTGGGCATTGGAGCGTTCGCCGAGATGACCTTGGTCGCTGCGGGCCAATGCACATTGGTGAATCCATTGGCTTCTCCAGCCGTTGCAGGATTGCTGGGTTGTGGAGTCATGGCTGGTATCGGTGCATCGATGTTGACAGGCGAAGTGCAGCGCGGAAGTAGCGTCGCAGTCTTTGGTTGTGGCGGAGTCGGTAATGCCGCGATTGCGGGCGCACGTCTTGCCGGTGCCACAACGATTATTGCAATCGATCTTGATGATCGCAAACTTGAGTGGGCGCGTCAATTCGGCGCAACGCACACTGTCAATGCGCGAACTACCGAACCGATTGCTGCAGTGCAGGCGGCAACGAATGGTTTAGGTGCCGATGTGTGTATTGAAGCAGTTGGTCACCCCGAAGTTTTACGCCAAGCTTTTTATGCACGTGATCTCGCTGGCACAGTTGTACAAGTTGGGGTTCCGACTCCCGACATGGTGATGCCCAATATCCCGATGATTGATTTCTTTGGTCGTGGTGGTGCGTTGAAACCGAGTTGGTACGGCGATTGTTTGCCAAGTCGTGATTTTCCACTCTTGGTCGACTTGCATCTTCAAGGCCGTTTGCCACTTGAAGATTTCGTGACTGAGACAATTAGTCTTTCCGAAATTGAGCAGGCATTCCATCGCATGGAGCGCGGCGAGGTTTTGCGAAGTGTGGTTTTGCTTTGATTGAATTGGTCAACACTTCTGGAGTCTTCGCGCTTGATGGCGGTGAATGGGAAGTCACCAACAATATTTGGCTGGTCGGCAACGATCGCGAAGTCATTGTGATTGATGCAGCACACGATGCCGCCCCGATTGTCGAAGCGATTCATGGTCGGCGGGTGAAAGCAATTGCTTTAACTCACGGCCACAATGATCACATCAATGCTGCTATGGCTTTACAGGACGTAGTTGATGCGCCGATTCTGTTGCACCCAGATGACCTCATGTTGTGGCAAGTTGTCTATCCGGATTCGCAACCCGACGGACCGTTGACGCATGGTGGAATCTTGAAAGTTGCCGCGACTGATGTTGGCGTCATTCATACTCCAGGGCATTCACCGGGCGGATGTTGCTTCCATGTCGTTGGGGCTACTACCGATGGCGGAGATGCAGTCTTCAGTGGAGACACTCTCTTTTGTGGAGGACCAGGGGCGACGGGCCGAAGCCATAGCGATTACGAAACGATCGTGGTTTCAATTCGTCGTAAGTTGTTTGGCTTACCCGCGGAGACAATTGTCCATACCGGCCACGGTGATAGCACCACTATTGGTGCCGAACTAACTGCATTGGGACTTGCATAAGAAACTTTTGTTTAGGGGAACTTTCTTGCGGTTCAAGACCGTCTAAATGTGATGAAAACAAAATTTCCTATTTCGGTTGCAGTCGTCGTGGTGTTACTTGTTGGTTGTTCATCGAGTGGGTCATCTCCAGATTCAACACTTGATGGCTCGAAGAACCCAGACTCGTCAAAAACTAAGATTTCAACATATGCGGGCTTTGACGACTGCGCTGCAGTTCTCGATTGGACGAAGGCTGAAATGTTGAAACGTGTTGGACCCTACGGGCTTGAGACATATCCCTATATGTACGAAAATTGGAGATCAAATGGGTTTGAAGGCGATATGGCTGCCCCAACAGAAGCTCCTGCAACGGACTCATCATCAGGTGCTGACTTCGCCCCACTTCCGGGAACATCCACCACAAACACGCAAGAAACCAATGTCGATGAAGGTGACATTGTTGAGACTGATGGGCGTTTCGTGTACAGCATTATTGATCATCGCATTCGCAGTGTCGATCTTGACAACGCAGAGTTATTGAGCGAGATTGATTTACCTCAAGGCGATTCGCAAATGGTGCTCGCTGGTAATCAACTTTTGGTGGCGACGATGATGTGGAACAGCACGGCGGACACAATCATTTCCAATTTTGATGTTAGCGACGGTGTGCTGACTTTGGATCGGCGTGATCACCTGGAGGGCTCGCTGGTATCGGTGCGCGCCGTAAACGGCCAAGTTCACGTTGTGTTGAACAGCTCATTTTTGCATCGTGTTGATTTTGTTAGTCCGCGTGATGGTTCGGAGGATTCACTTGATGCTGCAGAAAAACGCAACATCGAAGTGGTGAATGCTCTAGCAGTTGAAGATTTTGTGCCGAGGACATTTGAGGAAGGTCCAAAGGGAACTTGGGGTACAAAGTCAACGGCAATTGATTGTACGAATTTGGGGCATCCTTCAAGTTTCAGTGGTTGGGGAGTGACTTGGGTTGCAACAATCGATTTGAGTTCTCCAGCAGTGGCACCTATAGGAACAATTGGCATATTGGCTCAGTCGACGAGTACCTATACATCAACCGCGAGTATGTATATTTCTACGACCCGTTGGGACGATTCGGTGTACAAGGATTTTGTCTCGACTCGTCAAGAGTCGCCGTACACAGATATTCATGCTTTTTCATTCAGCGCTGATGCATCAGAGTTGACCTACGTTGCTTCAGGACGTGTCATCGGGACTCTGCTTAATTCATATTCGATGTCTGAATATGACGGCGCGCTGCGCGTAGCGACAACGTCTTTCGATTACGACTTTGGTGGTGGCCAAGACAATGGCGTGCATATCCTAAAAGTGAACGGTTCGAAGCTCAATGAAATAGGTGCGGTTAACGGTATGGGGCGCGGCGAAACAATTCAAGGAGTTCGTTTTGATGGACCACGTGGTTATGTTGTGACTTTCAGGCAAGTTGATCCGTTGTATGTTCTTGACCTCTCCGACCCGACTTCGCCTGAACTTGTTGGTGAACTTAAAGTGCCCGGCTACTCGACATATCTCAAGCCAATTGATGGCGACCGAGTGATCACTGTTGGAATGTCTGGGACGGAGACTGGTCAGATAACTGGAGCCCAGGTCGCTGTTTTCGACGTCTCCGATCCGAGTAATCCAGTACAAGTCGCAACTGCCGAGATTGCACAATGGAGTGAAGCAACGTCTGACCCGCACGCATTTTTGTGGTGGCCAGAGACTGGACAGATTATTGTCCCGAAAGAACTGGTGTGTGAGCAATTAGGCGGACCTGGATGTGAGTCAGCAGTGGTGCTCAAACTCGAGGGCAGCACACTGACCGAGCAAGGTCGCCTCTTTCAGTGGTTCCCTATTCGTCGGGCGGTCATTGCACAGAATCAACTGGTCACCGTCAGTGCTGGTGGAACGATGGTGAATCAACTGTCTGATTTATCGGAGATCGCCGATATTCGATTTGATATCCCTGGAACCGATGCGGAGGACAATCTCCGCTGATTCATTCCATACACTGCAGGTCATGAGTGGGCCATTGCAACTGACCTTTGTGACTTCGGCGGTTGATGCCAAGACGCTCCCGAATTCCCCTGCCGAGGTTGCCGTGGTCGGACGATCAAATGTGGGCAAGTCCTCGTTAATTAATGCTTTGGCAAACCATAAACAGTTGGCGCGCGTGTCAAAGACGCCCGGACGTACGCAACTCATCAACCTTTTCTCAATGCCAAATGGCAGCACCTTGGTGGACTTACCAGGCTATGGATATGCCGCCGTTCCAGGACGAGTGAAACAAGGTTGGCAAAAAATGATTGAGGGTTATCTGCTCGATCGAGAAGAGTTGGTCAATGTCTTTGTTCTTGTTGACGGAGAAATCGGTCCGACAAAACTTGATGTGCAGATGTTGACATGGTTGCGTGCGAGCGAGATCCCACACACGGTCGTGGCCACGAAACATGACAAGGTGAAATCAGCAAAAAGGGCGACGCGCAAAAAAGATCTTGCTGCTGGATGCATGTTGGAGCCAGGTGACATTGTGTGGGTCAGCGCCAGCAAAGGTGTGGGCATTGAGCAACTGCGATCTTTGGTGTACAGCCATCTAACCCTCTAAGGACCATAATCATCGTGGTTCTGGGTCGGTGAGAGGACATCAGATGTCCTCTCACCGACCCAGAAAGAACCTTTCACCGCAGGGATGGGTCTTGTGACCTCATTGGAATATGGATCGTTTAAAGATGCAAGAAATCGCCCAACGCCAATTCGGCTTAGTGACGCGTTCTCAAGCATTGGAAATCGGAGTCTCAGCACGTCAGTGGAGCCGTCTTAATTCCAGCGGAGTCCTTGTGCCACGACACTCGCAGGTGAGTGGACTGTTCGGTTTTCCAGAAACCCGTGAGCAAAAAATTATGGCAGCGACTCTTGCGCTAGGTGGGAGGGGGATTGCATCGCACCGTTCTGCTGCTGAGTTGTGGGGAGTATGGACCCCAAACAATAGCGAGCCCGTTGACATCATCTTGCAAGGTCGCACGAGTGGCAGGGAAGTCTGCGGGGTTGTTGTCCACCGCCCTCGGGATCACGCCGATTTAGCACCGTTTCAAAAAAGAGAAATACTGACAACAAACGCTACGCGCACGCTGATTGATCTCGGAGCGATAGTTCCTTATGCCGTACCCTCTGTGACCGAACGGATGTTGATTGCGGGAAATGTTACCCGCGAACATCTGAAGCGGGCCGTGGCACGCCACTCACAACGAGGACGAGCTGGCATTGGACCAATGCGAGAAATACTCGCATCATGGCCGTACGCCGACAGGCCGGCCGATTCAGTTTTTGAGTTGCGTATGGATCGTGTCCTCAAGGCATACGGGTTACCCGTGCACGAAACTCAAATTAGCGTTGGTCGTTATCGAATTGATTTTGGATGGGGCCAATGGAAAGTGGCGGGCGAATTGGATGGGTGGGGGAAGTATGAGAGATTGGCTCAATTTCAAAAGCAGGCGAGGAGGGATGCATTTCTGCAGATACGAGGCTGGCTTGTCGTCCACTTCACATGGCACGAAGTTGTGCGAAGCGAGCGAAACGTCATCCAAGAACTTGAGCAAGCCCTTCGTTCGAGGGGCTGGAAACCATAAACCTTGTGGTTCTGGGTCGGTGAGAGGACATCAGATGTCCTCTCACCGACCCAGAAGTGGGGTTGGGGGATTGGCTAATAGGCGTTCGCCGTTTTCAATCGCTTCCAACAAGTGGATTGAAATGTCAGCCACTTTGACTTGATCTTCCTCAACGCCAGCAGCCTTGACTCCGTCATCAAGCATGATGTAACAGAACGGACACGCTGTCGCCACTCGACTAGCGCCGGTGCTAATTGCCTCACGGGCGCGCTCATCGTTGACCTTGGTGCCGATGGTCTCTTCCATCCACATCCGTGCGCCACCCGCACCACAGCACATTCCAGTAGTGCCATTGCGTTGCATCTCGACCACTTCGATGCCCTTAATTGAAGCCACTACTTTACGCGGGGCCAAGTACACATCATTATGTCGACCGAGATAGCACGAGTCGTGATATGTAATGCGCTCTTCAAGTGTTGCGTTACTGACATCAAGTTGTCCACTATCGATGAGTTGTTCCAACAACTGGGTGTGGTGGATGACTTCATATTTTCCACCAAGTTGTGGGTATTCATTAGCCAAAGTATTGAAACAATGTGGACATTGGGTGATGATCTTCTTCACGCCCATACCGTTGAGCATGTCAACATTGGGCATTGCCAGCATTTGGAATAGGTACTCGTTACCCGAACGCCGCGCCGAGTCTCCCGTGCACATTTCACTTGGTCCCAAGATTGCGACGTCAATGCCCGCGCGCTTGAGAAGTTTGGCCATTGACTGCGTGACCTTTTTATTCTTGTCGTCAAACGATCCGGCGCAGCCGACCCAATAGAGGTACTCATGGGACAACACTTCACCTGGGTCAACGATGTCAACATCGAGACCTTGAGCCCAATCAGCGCGCTCGGCCTGATTCATGCCCCAAGGGTTTCCTTGGTTTTCCATGGCCCGATAAGCATTTCCTAACTCAGGCGGGAAGTTGCTTTCCATCAATGTGAGATAGCGACGCATATCAAGAATCTTGTCGAGAATCTCAATGTTGACTGGACAAATTTCATCACAGGCTTTGCACGAGGTGCAGGCCCAAATCTCTTCGGAACTAATCCGCTCAAACAGCGAATTCGAACTAATCGTGATTTCTACATCAGTGCCGATTGGTGGAGTGACTCGTCCACCAGGGGCATGCGAAGCAGTGGCCGCCATGACTTCGCCAGTCTTGAGAACAATCTCGCGTGGGTCAAGCGGTTTACCCGTGGCATGCGCTGGGCACACACTGGTGCATCGTCCGCACATCGTGCAGGCGTCGGTGTCGAGTAGTTGCTTCCAGGTGAAATCTTCAACAACTGAAGCACCGAATGATTCAAGAGAGGTCTCGGTGAGGTTTGGCATGGCCTTCATTGCACCCTTGGGACGATCGCGATCTTTGAGGTACATATTCAGCGGGGATGTGAAGATATGTCGCAACATTGTGATTGGCAAAATTGCCAAGAAAGCCACGAAGGTAAGCACGTGGAAAATCCACCAACCTTGATGCCATAACTCGAGCGTGCGCGGTGTGAGACCATCCACCATGGATGCCAATGGGTAACCGATGAAGGACCACTTTTCGTGATCCATATTTTCGCCACGTGCAGAACTTTGGGCGATGCGGAACATTTCGGCGCCGAAACCGGACACTCCAATCGCTAACAAGACGCCCAAAATGATTGCGTGTTCTGGCTTGCTTTTAATGCGAATGCGATATGGTCGCTGCACATAACGACGAACGATTGCCCACAGAACGCCAACGGTAAAAACTAAGCCCGCAAGGTCTCCGATGAGGACATAGCCGCGATACACATCACCATGAAGAAACTTCAGGCTCTCTGGTAGTTGATGATCTAATTCAAGGGCAGTGGTAACACCCAGTAATACAAGAAACCCGAAGTACATCATGGAGTGCATCAGTCCAGCGGCCGAATCACGCAGCAGCGTGCGCATATAAACGCCAGCACGGAAGTCTGCAAGGCGACGTTTGACATTTTTTGTCGTAGTGCGGCGACGGTCTGATGTGCCACGTTCCCAGTTACGAATTCGATCAGCGAATCTAAATGAACCCCACAAAACTAAAACTGGAATGACGGTGTAGAAGGCCAACTGCAGAGGACCAGGGATCCCCCCGAACACGGGACGATGAATAAGCGACTCTTCTTTCCAGCCGGTTATCAGAGGCACGATGCCCGAGAACACAATGAAGACCGCCATGAAAGAACCTATGGCGATAGAGAGTTGGTGGGGCTTTAAACGCCGTGGACCCGAAGGAGTGGCGGTGGTGTCATCGTTCGTACTCATGCAGGTAGAACGCTAGTGCGCAATGATGAATGAGGAGAACCTGTCAGCCGAAATACTGGCGGTCTAATTCACGGATACGGCCAGCCAAAGTGGCAAGCAGTTTGTGCGATAGAGCAGGAATGGCGTCAATCACTGCCAAGAACTGGCGCTGACTGATGACCAACATCACGCAATCGGTATCGGTGGTCACAGACGCAGTACGTGGACCGTGATCCAGCAACGAGAGTTCGCCGACGACTGCTCCGCTGGCGAGAACGGCGACTTTTTTACCGTTACGTCGCACAGTTGCAGTGCCGCTGATAATGATGAACGCCTCACGGCCAGTTTGACCCTGGTCGATGACCAGAGCGCCTGCGGGAAGGGAAACTTCGTCACCAGCTTTAGCGATCTTTTCGAGATCTTTGGTCGAGCACGAAGAAAAGAGGGAGACTTTACGGAGACTGTCGAGGTAGGACTTTTTGCTTGCCATAGATGTCACTATACGAGGCTCGTGAACATGTGCGAACCACTGGAGCGTGTCTCAGGGGTCACGCTGATGAGTCCACGGACACACCTCATGTGGGCTCAGGTCGGGCAGTTTGGACTATGCGCCCGCCTGGGTGGCGACGGCCTTGGCTGCCGCCTGAATGGCCAAAGCATCCCCGAGGTATTCGGCTGATTTGAGAGTCATGTCGTTATTGAATGTGTACTGCTTCGGGACTCCAGTTGGGATGTTCAACTCAGCGATATCGGTCGTCGAAATAGCCTCCAGGTGCATGACGAGGGAGCGCAATGAATTGCCGTGGGCGACCAACAAAACTGTCAGGCCTTCTTGTAGTTGAGGTACAACGCAGTCGTTCCAGTAGGGCAACACCCGCCCTACGACATCCTTGAGACACTCGGTGGCTGGCAGCACGCTGGGATTGAGCAGTCGATAACGCGGATCGTTGATTGGGTGTTCGGGATTGGTCATCTCCACGGGCGGTGGTGGGATGTCATAACTACGGCGCCATAACTTGGTTTGTTCGGGACCATGGAGTTCAGTTGTGGCCTTCTTGTCCAAACCTTGAAGGGCCCCGTAATGGCGTTCGTTTAAAAGCCATGTGCGCTGAACTGGCAACCAAATTTGACCCATGGCGTCCAGGGCCAGATTGCAGGTCGTGACCGCCCGATCAAGTAGCGAAGTGTGTGAAGTGTCGAAGTACAGCCCAGCCTGGGACATGGTGAGACCGGCAGCCGTGGCCTCAGAGCAACCTTGATCGGACAGTGGGACATCGTGCCAGCCGGTAAATAGATTTTTTTGGTTCCATGTACTTTGGCCATGGCGCAAGATCACGAGAGTTCCGGTCACAACCTCAAACGCTAGTCGTCGAGAGTGCCCGCGCCGACCTTTTTATCGGGCAGAATGATCACTTCATGGCTAAAGATTTTGGAACCGAGGACTTTGACATCAGCACTGATGACGTCTTTTCCGATGTCGCTGTGGCTGGTCCAAGTACGGTTGCGACCTATTCCATCACTGAACTTGTGGACGAGATCAATGGGGTGCTCGAGGATTCATTTGAGGAAGGATTCTGGGTCTGGGGGGAAATTAGTGGTCTGAGCACGAAGAATCGCCACACCTACTTCACATTGGTTGAACAAGAACCAGGCAGTCGCAATAAGAAAGCGCAACTCAATGTGAACTTATGGGCGGGGGATATGGTCAAACTGCGACCGGTCTTGAGCGCCGCGGGTTTGGAATTAGCCGACGGTCTGAAGGTGCGTATTTATGGTTCGTTGAACTTCTACGGACCCTTCGGAAAACTTTCTTTGATCATGCGCGGCATTGATCCGCGTTTTACCTTGGGCGATATTGCTCTGCAGCGTGATGAACTTGTACGCACATTAAAATTGAGTGGCGCCTATGAGCGCAATCGTCTCCTCGACATTGCACTCGTACCATTGCGCGTGGGTGTTGTCACCAGTGGAAGTAGCGCTGCCTGGGCGGACTTCAAGAATCAGATCTCAAGTAGTGCACTTGGTTTTCAACTGAAGTTGCTCGATGTCGTTGTTCAAGGTGATCAAGCGGTTGGGGCTGTCACTCGAGCAATTGAGACCTTAGGTGCGAGCGATGACCTTGATGTCATCGTGGTGATTCGTGGTGGGGGAAGCAAAAGTGAATTGTCAACTTTTGACGATGAGAAAATCGCTTTGGCGATAGCTAACTCTCCATTGCCAGTGCTCACCGGAATTGGACACGAAATTGACACCAGTGTGGCTGATGAGGTGGCTTTCGAAAGACATAAAACCCCAACGGCCTGTGCAGTTTCTTTGATTAATCGGGTGAAGAATTTCGTCACCGAAACAGAAACTGTGTGGGATGCAGTTGCGCGAGTCGCCACCCAACAACTTGGCGATTCAAATAAGAATCTCAACCATCTGACTCGCGAGATATCAATCCATACCCGCACAGCTGTTGATCGTGCAGGTGAGCGTTTGACCGGGCGAGTTGAACGTTTATTGCGCCGAGCGCCGCAGATAGTGCTTGACGCTGTCACACGGACCGACAATCTTGAAGTGCGTATACGCCTACTTGATCCGAAGAATGTCTTAGCGCGGGGCTGGTCAATCACTCGTACCGCTGATGGCCGAGTGATTCGTAGTACGGCTGATGTGTCAGTGGGCGAAAAAATAACAACTGTTGTTGCCGATGGATCAATCAGTAGCACTGTGAACTAGCAAAAAAAAGGAAAAGCGATGACAACAAAAGATTCCTCAGAAATCGGGTACGCCGAGGCATTGAAAGAACTTGAGAAGATACTGAGTGATCTTGAGCGGGCTGATGTGGACGTTGATGTTCTGGCAAGTCAGGTTGAACGGGCCTCAGAACTCATTCGCCTCTGTCGCGATCGGATTGGTAACGCCAAAATGCAAATTGACACAGTTGTGAGCGGATTAGAAACCTGATTCACCTCTAACCTGACGCTGTGAGTTCAACACCTCCGCCATCGCTCGTTGAGATTGCTCGACGAATTGAAACTCATCTTGATGCCGTCCTTGGCGTTGAGGAAAGCCGTTGGTCAAGTTTTGATGAAGATCTGACCAGCCCAGTTGAACATATTCGTCGCCTTGTGAATTCGGGTGGCAAACGATTACGACCGGCATTTAGTCATTGGGGTTTTGTTGGTGCGGGCGGAGATCCAGATTCTTTGATGAGTCTTGACACGGGTGCAGCACTCGAACTTTTACATGCGTTCGCACTGTTTCATGATGACATCATGGACGGTTCGTTGACGCGTCGCGGTGTGGCTGTGACTCATGAAGTTTTCGCCGAGCAACATCGCCTCAGTGGTGGAAGCGGTGAAGCACGTCGATATGGAGAAGGCATTGCCATCTTGGTTGGTGACTTGGCTTTTGTCTATAGCGATCGCTTGATGGGTGATGCACCCTTGGTAGCCCGTGAGATTTGGCACGAATTACGCATTGAGTTGAACATCGGACAGTTACTTGATCTGATCGGTACATCGCGCAACGAGCGCCGTCGCTATAAGACCGAACGGATTTGTCGCTACAAGAGTGGGAAGTACACCATTGAGCGGCCGTTGCATCTTGGGGCGATGCTCGCTGCGCCTGAGCGCAAAGAAGAACTTCTTCCGTTATTAAGCGCCTATGGACTTCCGCTCGGTGACGCTTTTCAAATGCGTGATGATGTGATGGGCGTTTTTGGTGACACGGCGATGACGGGCAAACCAGTAGGCGATGATCTGCGAGAGGGTAAGCCAACACCGTTAATGGCAATGGCTGTTGAGCGCGCATCAAACAGCCAGGCGAAGGTTCTGCTCAAGGTCGGTTTAGATGTTCTTTCCGATGACGATGTTCGGCGAGCCCAAGAAGCCATCATCGACTCAGGAGCACTGACCGAGATGGAAGAATTGATTTCCTCGCTGACCGCCCAGGCGATTGATTCCCTTGAGGCATTACCGGTGTTACCCGAGGCCAAGGTTGAACTTGTGGCCTTGGCGCATTATGTCAGCCATCGGCATACCTAATTTGTTGGGTGAGTAGTGAATAGAGCTGGTGAGTCTTACGCTTTGACATTGTGAGAAAGCGTCTTACGACTGTTGTAGGGACCTTGTGCGCCATGGGGCTAGTTGCCGCCTGTGGTCCTGATGGACCGACGGTTGTCAATACCTTGCCGGTGATGATTGCTCTGACGACGACGACAATCCCGCCGACGAGCACCCTCGCCCCTGATACTGAATATGAGATGTATCTCGTTCAGTCAGGGGATTCGGTTTCTTATATCGCTAGCAAATTTAATGTCACTGTGGACGACATTGTGGCGCTCAATGTCTTAGCTGATGCTGATGACATTCAGGCTGGCCAGAGACTGAAGATTCCTGCTGGTGCTGTTAGTCCAGCGTCGAGCGTGGCGAGTGGTCCAACTACTACGTCAGCACCCTGATCCCGCCCAGTTGTGGGTAAGTGCCCTGCGGTGCCCATGAGTGATTCGTAGACTGAGTTTTATGACAACCCAAGGTGGTTCAACATTCTGGCCCAATCAAGAACATTGGTCGGTCAAGATTCCGCTGGTGACTGAGCACTATCGTCTGCCTGCTCTTGAGGAAAATGGTTTTGCGATTTTGACACCGATGCCTGTTGTTGTGCCGAGCGTTGAATGGGAATGCCTGGAATACATGGATTGGAAGAGCGGTGGCGACACCAACTTTGCTCCCTTAGCTTCGGCCGATGGTGAACTTGACTGTCGGGGGTTTTGGGATAAGGGGAAAACTGACAAGGATGCGTTGTGGACATCCAACGCTGACAAGGCGCCGACATTGAGAAAATATGTTGATGATGTCGGAGCGAACTTTGGTCGTGTTCGGATTATCAAACTTGAACCTCAGGATCGCGAAACTGCAATTCATTCATTGCATCGCGATGACAACAATCGTTTTAATCCGGAGTCAGAGGGCTGGGTTGTGCGCACTTGGTCAGAACTCACTCATCAACCCAATAGTTATATGTTGCTGATGGATAATGGTCCCGATGGTTTACCCGACCCCGCAACAGAACAAAGAATTCCGCTGACTCTCGGATCGCGATACATAGTTGACACGCAACGTTTGTGGCATGTCGTTGTGCATCCAGGGGATGCACCTCGTTATGCGCTGATCACAAGTTTTGAAAGTGGCCCAACTCTTGAAAGTTGGGTTGCAGGCGAATCAGTAACCGAAGTCTAAAAATTATTTGCGGTTACGCGCTGCAATCTCTGCGATATCGCGCATGATCTGACTGAGTTTGAAGTCCTTAGGTGTGTACACCGCGGTGACGCCGGAAGCCAAAAGAATCGGACGATCCTCCTCGGGGATAATGCCCCCGACAACAACTGGAATCTCTACACCTTCTTTTTTCAATTCAGCCATCACCGCTGGCACTAATGCCATATGTGATCCCGACAAGATTGAGAGACCAATGACATCTGGATCTTCGTCGCGAGCACTGGCGGCGATCTGCTCGGGTGTCAAACGGATGCCCGAATACACCACTTCCATCCCTGCATCGCGTGCCGCAACTGCAATTTGCTCGGCGCCATTGGAGTGACCGTCGAGACCCGGTTTGGCGACCAGCAACTTTGGTGGACCACCCGGGATTGTGCGCACATATGCCGCAACTTGGGCTAATTCACCAGGTCGTTTACCGACCGCAGCCGAGACCCCAGTGGGAGCACGAAATTCGCCGAAGACTTTGCGTAACACACTGGACCATTCGCCAGTCGTTCCACCAGCACGAGCAAGAGCGATTGAAGGCTCCATGATGTTGGTATTTGATTCGGCGGCCTCGCGTAAATCATTTAATGCGGCCTGGACTGCTTTGTCATCGCGATTCGCCCGCCAAGCTGTGACATCAGCAATCATCTCGCGCTCAACATCGGGATCGACCTTCACGATTTTTCCTTCACCACCGAGAGGTGATTCTTCAAACTCGGTGTAACTGTTGACGCCGACGACCACTTGATCGCCGCTTTCAATCCGTCGTGTGCGCTCGGCCATTGATTTCACGAGACGACCCTTGAGGGTGTCAACTGACTCGAAGGCTCCACCCAAAGCAAGAATCTCTTCGTACTCACTCCAAGCAGCGTCACGAAGTTCGGCGGTTTTGCTTTCAATAACTTTTGAGCCATCAAAAATGTCCGCGTATTCAAGTAGATCAGTTTCAAAAGCAAGAACCTGTTGCATCCGCAGACTCCATTGTTGATCCCAAGGACGCGGTAACCCAAGCGCTTCATTCCACGCTGGCAACTGAATTGATCGAGCACGAGCGTTTTTGGACAGTGACACAGCCAGCATCTCGAGCACAATGCGTTGCACGTTGTTTTCTGGTTGAGCTTCGGTGAGACCGAGAGAGTTCACTTGCACGCCGTAGCGAAACCGGCGAGCTTTTTCATCAGTCACGCCGTAACGCTCAAGACCGATGCGGTCCCACAATTCAGTGAAGGCACGCATTTTGCATATCTCTTCAATGAAACGAATGCCGGCATTGACGAAGAAAGACATGCTGCCAAACACTTGACTGAATTGTTCGGGTGGAACCTGACCGGAATCCTGTACGGCATCAAGAATGCCGACGGCATTGGCGAGCGAAAAAGCGATTTCTTGTACTGGCGTCGCCCCTGCTTCTTGCAAGTGGTACGAGCAGACATTCATCGGGTTCCACTTGGGTGCATTGTTGGCACACCAAGCAACCATGTCAACGATCAAGCGGCGCGAAGGGACGGGTGGAAAAATATAAGTTCCGCGCGAAAGGTATTCCTTGATGATGTCATTTTGCGTTGTGCCGCGTAACGCATCAGCGGGCACACCTTGTTCTTGCGCATTGGCAACATACAAGGCCAACATCCATGCTGCTGGGGCATTGATTGTCATTGATGTATTCATCTGCCCCGGGGGAATACCGTTAAGCAAAGTGCGCATATGCCCGAGGTGAGCGACAGGAACGCCAACCTTGCCCACTTCACCGGCGGCCATCGCCGAGTCAGGGTCGTAACCAGTTTGTGTGGGAAGGTCGAAGGCGATTGACAGACCCGTTTGACCCTTAGCTAAGTTGGTGCGGTAGAGGTCATTAGAAGCGCGCGCGGTGGAGTGGCCGGAATAGGTGCGCATCAACCATGGGTCATCGCGTCGAACTGCTTTGTCGCCTGAATCAGCCATGCGTCTTAGTCTGTCGCAAGATTGGGCTTTTCTGCGCCTCTTTCAGCAATCTCAAGTAGCTATCTCGAGTGATATCCACAGCACCCAGCGATTTCAAGTGTTCGGTCGTCCACTGCACATCAAACAAAACCACTCCGGCAGCGTCAAGGAGTGCCACTAGGGCGACCAGGGCGGTCTTTGAAGCATCTGTCTGGGTATGGAACATGCTTTCTCCGGCGAACAGTCGTCCGATCCGCACACCGTAAATACCGCCGACAAGTTGTTCATCCAAAAATACTTCAACGCTGTTGGCCCATCCTGAGCGGTGTAGCAATGTGTAGGCGTCAATGAATTCACTGTTAATCCAGCCGTGAGGCCGAGCAGAACTTCCGCAGGCTTGCATCACGTCGGTAAAACAAGTATCAACGCGCACCGAAAATTGAGTCAGATTTTTTTGTAAAGAACGCGAAATGTGTACAGCATCAAGGGGGATGATTCCCCGAGTGACGGGACTCCACCAACCCAATTTCTTTCGATCCATGGGCATCGGAAACAAGCCATGTCGATATGCCTGAATCAAAGTGCCTGGCTCAAGATTGGCACCGATGGCGATGAGATCATCATCTTGCATTGGCACCGAATCAAAGTTCCATTCGGTTTCGGGATCTTCGATTTGTGGGCGATTGAAGGCGTTGATGTTCTCGGGGGTCAGTACCCAAGGCATCACATCTCCGGCTCGCACCTCAGTAACTGTAGAAGCCAGCTTTGGTCTTGCGACCTAATTTGCCAGCAGCAACCATACGTCGCAGCGTGGGCATGGCGGCATAGTTCGGGTCACGGAACTCGTTGTACAGCGCATCCAAGATGGCGAGCGAAGTATCAAGACCAACTAGATCGAGTAGTGCGAATGGTCCCATCGGGAAATTACAGCCACCCTTCATAGCGGTGTCAATGTCGGCCATATTTGCGGTGCCTTGTTCGAGCATGCGGATGGCGTTGTTGAGATAGGGGAATAACAGGGCATTGACGATGAAGCCAGCGCGGTCTAGTACTTGCACTGGTTGTTTGGTGCAAGTCTCGGCAAAGGCAGTGGCAATTTCAATGGTCGAGTCACTCGCTGACAACGGACGCACGATTTCAACAAGGGGCATTGCAGTTGCAGGATTGAAGAAGTGGATACCGCACACCAACTCGGGGCGAGAGGTACACATCGCTAATTCAATGACGGGCAAGGTTGAAGTGTTGGTCGCGAGAATTGCTGTTGGCTTAACGATCGCATCAAGTTCGGTGAACAAGGATTTCTTGGTCTGAAGATCTTCAACGACGCTCTCAATGACGAGGTCGCAGTCAGCCAAAGCACTGAGTTCACTTACTGCAGTAATCCGACCAAGAATCGCTGCCTTTTCTTCTTCGGTCAGTCGACCTTTTTCCACTTGCTTGGATAGGCCTTTGCCGACAGAGGCAACCATCGCCTCAGCCGTTGCCTGACTACGTGAACGAACGATCACATTCATGCCACCGCGAGCGATGACCTCAGCGAGTCCCGATCCCATGATGCCTGAGCCGACGACTCCAACGGTCTTGATTGTCATTTGCATTCTCCTTGAAAGGGGCCGTGCCCGATGTCCTGTGATGAGACTAGTTACCAATTAGTAACTAGTCCAAAGCCTGCTGTTTACCTTGGGGTAGTACTCTTTCAAGGTGGCTATTTCTTCGTGTGACCTTACTGACCTCGTGAACCATCCCGACCGCCTAATCAATCTTTCGGCGGTCCATAATTTTCGAGATCTTGGTGGCTACCCAACTGCTGATGGTCGCCAAACCGTTTGGCGCAAAGTCTTCCGTGCCGACGGTTTGTATCGGCTAACCAATGAGGATGTTGCCGCGCTGCGCCCACTAGCGCTGCAGACGGTGATTGATCTACGTACGCCAGACGAATTGAGTGAGCGCGGCACTTTCCCCCTTGATCAACACCCAGTGGATTTTCATCACCTGTCGATTATTGATCACACTTGGGATCTTGACGAAGCGCACCAATTTTCTGGTGACCAGTCAGCCTTTTTGCAATCCAAATATCATTTGATGCTGCAACAAGGTGGTCAGCGTGTCGGCCAAGCGTTACGGATTTTGAGCGCACAAGAGAACTCGCCCGTCGTTTTCCATTGCGCTGCCGGCAAAGATCGCACTGGTTTAGTCGCTGCCCTTTTGTTATCGGGGCTGGGCGTTGATGATGAAATCGTGAAGGCCGACTACGGGTTGAGTGAGATTGCTGGCCAACGTACGCGTGAGTGGGCGACTCGTGTGGAACCTGGATTTGCGGAACGTTTTGCAGCGATGCCAGCGGTTTTTTTAGCGGCTCATCCCAACTCGATAGGCGGACTCTTGTCCGATTTGCGCGAAACCCATGGAACAATTCGTGATTACTGCTCGACTATCGGCGTGGAGAATTCGCATTGGCAATCCTTGGAAGACCTTTTGCTTGAAACGCCTTAGAGCAGTCAGAGGGGTGCTTTGAGGCGTACGCTCAAAGCATGACTGGAATTATCGCTCTGCAGGGTGGAGGCGCTTTTAGCCTTCATGATCAACTTGATGCTCGTCTTCTTGAAGAGGTGCGCGCCAAACGTGTGGTCGTGTTACCGACGGCAGATGCTTTTGAGAAGCCTGAGATTCTGGTATCAGCGGCTAAGTCATGGGCACAGCGACTGGGTATTGAGGTTGAGGCATTGATGGTGATGCGTCGGACCGATGCCATGCAACAGAGCGCTGCCGATGTCGTTCGCGAGGCGCAGGCGGTTTGGTTCGTTGGCGATAATCCGATTCATCTGCGAAGTGTCATGAAGGGCACGCCTGTCTGGACGGCGGTTGAATCTGTTTTACAAGCGGGAGGATTGGTCGTCGGTTCTGGTGCTCCGGCTTCAGCATTATGTGATCCGATGATTGACCCACGGGGCGGTGCACTAGCGCTCGGTCTTGGATTGTTGAGTGGAATCGCGGTGGTGGCCCAAGCAGAGTTGGTCAGCCCTGACCGCCATACACGCACGAAGAAATTAGCGAACGTACCGTTGGTGTTCTTGCCTTCATCGTCGGCATTGATTCGACGTGGACATGAATGGGAAGAAGTCGGGCCTAATGAAAAAGTCGGTCAACTACCGACCTGATCAGCCTTCTGATGGTTCGGGTGTGAAGTTGGGGTCGAAAACCCAAGCACCTGGAAAGTGACGATCGCCGATTGGTCTCAAGTCAGCAAGGAACATCACTGGTTCAGAGTCCGTCGGAATCTTGACCGAGAAGGTTCCCGTATAGACCTCTTTGGATTGAAGTGTTCGGGTACCGAATTGTTCAATACCAGGAGCGGTTTCTGAAATGTATGACTTGCCATCAAGCGTGTAGACCCGAAACATTTCTGGTGTGAGTGAAATCGGTTCAAGTGCACCACTGGTGATCGACACATTGAATGAAAATGTTCCATCTTCGGCGGTAACGGGCGTATCAATCTGAATTGACGCATTGCCGAGGGCAACGAGGTCACTTGGTTTATAGGGAATCGTGTTGATATCTATGGGCAACGGCGGGTCAGGATTACCAACTTGTGGGGCGACAGTTGTCGTTGTTGTTTTGGCCTCGTCGCTACTACAGGCAACTGCAAATAATGGCGTCAAAATTAATAATGCGACAAGTGTTAGGCGCTTCATATTTTGACTGACGGGCGTACGCGAGCTGCGACGATAGGCGGTAACAACACAATCGCCAAGATAGCAGTCATGATCAGTAGATAGACGAATGTCGACGTACCGGAATCAGATTCTTCAATAACCACACTTGTTGCGACAGCAACCCCCGGTGTTGGCATTCCTGAAGCATCAGTGCCTGTGTCGGTGTCGGTGCCTGTTTCTGTGTCGGTTCCTGTTTCTGTGTCGGTTCCTGTTTCTGTGTCGGTTCCTGTTTCTGTGTCGGTTCCTGTTTCTGTGTCGGTTC